>DASVLN010000108.1:0-2751 GCA_036384855.1 Burkholderiaceae bacterium
GGGATCGCCGGCGCCGGCGCCGTCGCGGTCGGGAGGGAAATCGTGCTCGCGGCTCATGGCGCGCTTTCTAGCACAGGCGCCCAGCGCGACCGCGGCGCCGTCACCGCGTCGTCGGCAGCGACTCGCCGGTGTCGAGCACCAGCACCTGCTCCGGCCAGCGCAACGCGCCCAGGCGCGAGCGCGGGAGGCCGCCGGGCGCGAGCGGGCGCTCGAGGAAGCGGCCGCCGACCGAGAAGTCGACGCAGAACACGTTGCCGTCGCGACCGTGCCAAGCGGTGGGAGAGAGGTCGGTGAACAGGTTTTCCTCGGCCTTGCCGAGCGAGGCGCGGTCGACGAGCGCGAACTGGCGCCAGTAGTGGCCGACGACGACCGGCACGCCGTCGGCGTACTCGTCCCACCAACGGATGCGTTCGACGAAGCGCCAGTGGCCGCTCGCGAAGAACGGGCGCGCCGCGCGGCGCTCGATGCCCGAGGTGACGACGCGGATCGGGTTGGCCATCTGGCGGATCTCGTCGTAGGCCGCCGTCGCCTGCAGCATCGGCACCGGCCGGCTCGGGTCGACGAGGCGCTCGCGGTACTCGTCGTACTCGCGGCGTGCGAGCTCGGCCAGGCCCTGCGCGGCGATCAGCGCGTCGGCGTCGGCCTCCCAGCGGCGGAAGTGCTCGACCCGGCTGAGCGCGGGATCGGCGGCGCGCAGCAGCGCGACGGAGGCCGCGTCCCAGGCGGCATGGACCACGCGCAGGTCGGGCCGCTCCAGCAGCAGCGGCAGCGAGCGCATGAAGGCGATCACCTCGCCGCGGCGCTCCGGCGGCAGGTGGATGCGCGGCTCGTACTTGGCGTCGCGGGCGCCGTACTCGCTGAAGAACCAGTCGTTGCCGTCCTTGCGGTCGCCACGCAGCAGGTTGAGCTCGTGGTTGCCGAGCGTCGCGGCCGCGCGCCCGTCCTCGACGAGCGCGCGCACGCGGTCGAACACGCCGGGGCTGTCGGGCCCGCGGTCGCACAGGTCGCCGACGAAGACGAGCGTGCGCCCCTCGGGATGGCGGCCGGCGGCGTCGTAGCCGAGGTGGCCGAGCAGCGCGTCCAGCGCATCGAGCTCGCCATGGACGTCGCCCACGATGTCGAGCGGGCCGTCGGGCAGGGGAGCGAAGAGGGCGGTCATCGGGCGGGAGGCGGAGTCCGCGAGCATACGTGCAATGCGCGCGCCCGGCCGGTCCGGGGGCATGGGGGCGAGGACGACGCGCACAGGCGCGGCGTGGCAGGCGAATGACCGCATCGCGCGTGCGACCGGTCTTGACAGCGCGTGCGATTCGCGCCGTCGCGGTCGCGTGCGACGAACGGCGAAATGAGAGGAACGAACTGCAACCCGCTGCGGGCTCGCCGCGCCTACGATACCTCCACACGTCAACCGCCCGGCCGGCCTGAGGTGCCGCAGCGCAAACATCCTGCACGCACCGGTTGAGATGCAAGAGACGGCTCACGCCGTCGCCTCAAACGAAACTGGAGAATCCCGATGACCCGTATGCCTGCCCCCCGTATCCATCGCTTGGCCGCCAGCGTCGCCGCGGTCTCGCTCGTCGCCCTGTTCGCGTCCAGCGCCCTCGCCGCCACCACCGGCTACGACAAGCGCCTGGCCGCCCTGGTCCAGACCACGAAGGAAGACCCGAGCTACAAGCGCCTGCCCCTCGACACCGCCGAGGACAAGCAGTGGTTCAACGACGCCACCGAGAAGCTGTACGCGCGCCAGATGACCAAGGAGGAATACGTCGCCGAAGGCGCCAAGCGCTTCCCCGGCTACGAGCCCTCGCTGAACACCGTCGCCGACTTCATGACGAAGTGATCGGGCCCGCCTGATCGATCCGACATGCGCCGGAGCGCTTCCGGCGCCCGCGCTCCCCGTGCCTCGTGCACGCGGGGCGCGCTCGCGTTTGCGCTGCGCACGGCCTAACGCCTCGATGCGTCGCGGCGAGGTCCCGGCCCGGTCCCGGCTGGCGAGGCGCGTCCATGCCGTACCATGTCGCGCGCCGTCCACCGAGGACGCGGAACCGTCGAACCAGGAGGTCGCCATGAGCAAGGAACATCGCAGCACCAAGAACGTCAAGAAGCCCAAGAAGGATGCGCCGCAGCCGAAGGCCGGGGGCTCCGACCGACCGGTCGCGCCGATGACCTCCGTCGCGCCCAAGGGCAAGCTGAAGAACAAGCCGGCCTGAGCGCCGGGCGCGCGTGCGCGCGGCGCGGCACCGCGATCCCGGCGTCGATGCCATGGACGACCTGCGCGAGCTCACGACCCGCTTCCCGCACGCCGGGCGGCTCGACGCGATCCTGCTGCGGCCCGGCCGCGGCGTGCCTGCGGTGCGCGTCGACGAGGCGCTCGCGATCGCGGGACGCGGCCTCGACGGCGACCGCAGCGCCGACCCCGGCCGCGCCGGCGGCGGCAAGCGCCAGGTCACGCTGATGCAGGCGGAGCACCTCCCGCTGATCGCCGCCTGGACGCGCCACGCCGCGATCGACCCGGCCGTCCTGCGGCGCAACCTCGTCGTCTCGGGCGCGAACCTGCTCGCCCAGCGCTCGCCCTTCGCCGATCGACCGCTGCAGGTGCGCATCGGCGTGCAGGTCGTGCTCGAGATCAGCGGCCCCTGCGACCCGTGCTCGCTGATGGAGCGCGCGCTCGGCCCGGGCGCCTACAACGCGATGCGCGGCCACGGCGGGACGACCGCGCGCGTGCTGCGCGGCGGGCGGATCGCGGTGGGCGAC
>DASVLN010000109.1:0-2180 GCA_036384855.1 Burkholderiaceae bacterium
CCGCGCCGACCTCCAGCAGCACGGCCTCGCGCCAGCCGCCGTCGACCCAGGCCGCGGGCGCCCAGTAGGCGCGCGTGGCCGTCATGCGCGAGCCTCCGCCTGCCGAGCCGTGTCGCGCATCGGAGCAGCCTGCGGCACTGCGCGGTGCGGTGCGAGGCCCTTCGGACCGGCCGGGCACGCGTTCATTGCAGCCCCTCGCTCGCGGGCTTCCAGTCGCGCATGATCGTCAGCAGCTCGCGCAGGGTCGGGAGCACCTCGTCGGCGCGCTCCTCGCGGTAGGCGTAGGGCGGCGCCTCGTCCATGTAGCAGGCCCAGGTCATCTCGAGCTGCACCGCGTGCAGTCCTTCTTCGGGACGGCCGTAGTGGCGCGTGATGTAGCCGCCCTTGAAGCGGCCGTCGACGACGTGGCTGTGGCGGCGCTGCAGCGCCAGCATGGCGGCCAGCGCGGCCCGCAGCGACGCCGCGCAGCTCGCGCCGTTGACGGTGCCGAGGTTCAGCGCGGGCAGCCTGCCCTCGAACAGCCAGGGCAGCTCGCTGCGGATGCTGTGGCCGTCGAACAGCACCGCGTGGCCGTGCGCGGCGCGCAGGCGCTCGAGCTCGGCCATCAGCGCGCGGTGGTACGGCAGCCACCACTGCGTCGTGCGGCGCGCGATCTCGGCGGCATCGGGCGCGCGGCCCTCGCGGTACAGCGGATCGCCGGTGAAGAAGCGCGTCGGGCACAGCTCGGTGTTGTTCGCGCCGGGGTACATCGGCGCGTCGTCGGGCGGGCGGTTGAGGTCGATCACGTAGCGCGACGCGCGCGGCCGCAGCACGCTCGCGCCAAGCCCCTCGGCGAAGGCGTAGAGGCGCTGCAGGTGCCAGTCGGTATCCTCGAGCGCGAGCGCGCGCGGCACGTAGGCGTCGCGCAGGTCGTCGGGGATCAGCTCGCCGCTGTGCGGCAGGCTCACCAGCAGCGGCGTCGTGCCGCGGGTCAGGTGGAAGGCGGGATGGTCGGTCATGAGGAGCTGCAACCTCCGTTCACGCGGGCGGTCGGTTCGAGGGCTTGCGGATCACGACACGAGATCGTCGGCGCCGATCACGACGCGCCGGCAGGCTGCGTGCCCGAAGCGGTACGCGAGCTCGCGCGGGTGCTCGTGCTCCCACAGCGCGAGGTCGGCGCGCTGGCCCACGCCCAGGGTGCCGCGGTCGGCCAGCCCCAGCGCGCGCGCCGCGTTGACCGTCGCGCCGCGCACGGCCTCCTCGGGCGTGAGCCGGAAGTCGACGCTGGCCAGGTGGATCATCAGCGGCAGCGACAGCGTCGGCGAGGTGCCGGGGTTGTGGTCGGTCGCGACCGCCATCGGCACGCCCGCGGCGCGCAGCGCGTCGACCGGCGGCAGCTTCGTCTCGCGCAGGAAGTGGAAGGCGCCGGGCAGCAGCAGCGCGACCGCGCCGGCCGCGCGCATCGCCGCGACGCCGGCGTCGGAGAGGTGCTCGAGGTGGTCGCACGACAGCGCGCCGTAGCGGCACGCGAGCTCGGCGCCGCCCGAGTCGCTCAGCTGCTCGGCGTGCAGCTTCACCGGCAGGCCCAGGTCCGCGGCGCAGGCGAAGACGCGTTCGACCTGCGCGGGCGTGAAGGCGATGCGCTCGCAGAAGGCGTCGACCGCGTCGACGAGGCCCTCGGCGTGCCAGCGCGGCAGCCAGTCCGAGCAGATGGCGTCGACGTAGGCCTCGGCGCGGCCCTCGAACTCGGGCGGCAGCGCGTGCGCGGCCAGGCTGGTGGTGCGCACGCCGACGCCCAGGCCCGCGAGCCGGCGCGCGACGCGCAGGCAGCGCGCCTCGTCCTCGTACGACAGGCCGTAGCCGGACTTGACCTCGACGGTGGTCACGCCGTCGGCGCGCAGCAGGCGCACGCGCTGGGCGGCGAGCTCGAACAGCGTGTCCTCGTCGGCCGCGCGGGTGGCCGCGACGGTCGAGCGGATGCCGCCGCCGGCGCGCGCGATCTCCTCGTAGCTCGCGCCCTGCAGGCGCAGCTCGAACTCGTGCGCACGGTTGCCCGCATACACCAGGTGGGTATGCGCGTCGACGAGCCCCGGCGTGACGAGCAGGCCGCCGAGGTCGTGCTCCTCCTCGCGCCGTCCGGGACGGGCGGGCAGGGCGGGCAGCCTGGACTGCGGGCCGACCCAGGCGATGCGCTCGCCGTC
>DASVLN010000110.1:0-5096 GCA_036384855.1 Burkholderiaceae bacterium
GCGTCCGGCGCGGGCCGGGCATCCGTCTCGCGCTCGCGCAGGACGGGGATGGCCTCGCTGGCCGCGAGGACGCCGGGGCGGGCGAGCACTTGACCGGGCATCGGGACTGGGATCCTGGGATGAGTGAGGCTCTAAAAGAGAACCATTCTCATTCATTGTAGGCCTTGCCCTCGCAGGTGTCATCCGCAGGACACGCAAACTCACCACACGCGGCACGGCTATCGGTGCAATTGAAACTATCAATTTCTACATTTTGATAGCTCGAATCACAATCGAGTCCTGCAGCGAGGCGCTCTGCCGTCGAGCCAAGGCGAAAGCCTATCGGATGAATAGAAATTGGCAATCGAATGTCTTTAAGTAATAGCTCTTAATCGACTAGACTGCCCCGGTCTTCAACCCACTGACAAGGAAAGCCCATGTCCCTGATCAACACCCAAGTCCAGCCTTTCAAGACCGAAGCCTTCCACAACGGCAAGTTCGTCACCGTCAGCGACGAGACGCTGAAGGGGAAGTGGTCCGTGCTGATCTTCATGCCGGCCGCCTTCACCTTCAACTGCCCGACGGAAGTGGAGGACGCCGCCGACAACTACGCCGAATTCCAGAAGCTCGGCGCCGAGGTCTACATCGTCACCACCGACACCCACTTCTCGCACAAGGTGTGGCACGAGACCTCGCCTGCGGTCGGCAAGGCGAAGTTCCCGCTCGTCGGCGACCCGACGCACACGCTGACCAACGCGTTCGGCGTGCACATCCCCGAGGAAGGCCTCGCGCTGCGCGGCACCTTCATCATCAATCCGGAAGGCGTCATCAAGACCGCCGAGATCCACAGCAACGAGATCGCCCGCGACGTGAAGGAAACGCTGCGCAAGCTCAAGGCCGCCCAGTACACGGCCGCGCACCCGGGTGAAGTCTGCCCGGCCAAGTGGAACGAAGGCGCGAAGACGATCGCCCCGAGCCTCGACCTGGTCGGCAAGATCTAACTTCTCTCTCAGTCGAAACAACGAAAGGGGCTCCACATGCTCGATTCCAACCTGAAGGCGCAGCTCAAGGCCTACCTCGAGCGCGTGAAGCTGCCTTTCGTCATCACGGCCTCGCTCGACGAAGGCCCGTCCTCGCAGGAGATGCACGAGTTCCTGCAGGACATCGTCGGCCTGACCGACAAGATCACCCTGAAGACCGACGGCACGGCCGCGCGCCGGCCGTCGTTCTCCCTGGCGCGCGCGGGCGAGGCGGCGCGCATCGAGTTCGCCGCGATCCCGATGGGCCACGAGTTCACCTCGCTCGTGCTGGCGCTGCTGCAGGTCGGCGGCCACCCGCCCAAGATCGAGCAGGAGCTGATCGACCAGATCAAGGGACTCGAAGGCGACCTGCGCTTCGAGACCTACATGTCCCTCACGTGCCACAACTGCCCGGACGTCGTCCAGGCGCTGAACCTGCTGGCCGTGCTGAACCCGCGCATCCAGAGCGTGGTCATCGACGGCGGCCTGTACCAGCAGGAAGTCGCCGAGCGCGACGTGCTGGCGGTGCCGATGGTCTTCCTCAACGGCCAGCACTTCGGCCAGGGCCGCATGGACGTCGAGGAGATCGTCAAGAAGCTCGACACCGGCTCGGCGGCGCGCGATGCCGCGAAGCTGAACCAGAAGGACGCCTACGACGTGCTGATCGTCGGCGGCGGCCCGGCCGGCGCGGCCGCGGCCGTCTACGCGGCGCGCAAGGGCATCCGCACGGGCCTGCTGGCTGAGCGCATGGGCGGCCAGACCATGGACACGATGAGCATCGAGAACTTCATCTCGGTGCTCGAGACCGACGGCCCGAAGTTCGCCGCGGCGCTGGAGCAGCATGCCAAGCGCTACGAGGTCGACATCCTGAACCTGCAGCGCGCGCAGAAGCTCGAGCCGGCGGGCGCCGACGGCCTGCTCGGCGTCGAGCTGGCCAACGGCGCGAAGCTGCGCAGCAAGACGGTCATCGTGGCCACCGGCGCGCGCTGGCGCGAGGTCAACGTGCCGGGCGAGAAGGAATTCCGCAACAAGGGCGTTGCATATTGCCCGCACTGCGACGGCCCGCTGTTCAAGGGCAAGAGCGTCGCGGTCATCGGCGGCGGCAACTCGGGCGTCGAGGCGGCGATCGACCTCGCCGGCATCGTCGCCCACGTCGACCTGCTGGAGTTCGGCGAGCAGCTGCGTGCGGACGCGGTGCTGGTCAACAAGCTCGGGAGCCTGCCCAACGTCGCGATCCACACGCGGGCGCAGACGACCTCGATCGACGGCACGGACGGCAAGGTCAGCGGCCTGACCTACACCGACCGCGCCACGGGCGAGTCGCGCAAGCTGGCGCTCGAGGGCGTGTTCGTGCAGATCGGCCTGGTGCCCAACTCCGAGTGGCTCAAGGGCACGCTGGAGCTCACGAAGCACGGCGAGATCGTCACCGACGCGCGTGGCCAGACCTCGCTGCCCGGCGTGTTCGCCGCCGGCGACGTGACGACGGTGCCGTTCAAGCAGATCATCATCGCGACCGGCGACGGCGCGAAGGCGGCGCTCGGCGCGTTCGACCACCTGATCCGCAGCTCGGCGCCGGTCGCGGCCTGATCCTGCGCGAAGCCCGGCCCCGCGCGCCGGGGCCGTCGCCGTATCGGACGAGGCCCGGCGCACCCGGGCCACGCCGATTTCCGGCGGCCGGTCAGCCGCGCGCGGGCCGCGCCACGGCCGGCACCGCCTGCTGGCGCCGCATCCACAGGAAGCCGTCGAGGCTGTAGACGGCCAGGCTTGCCCAGATCAGCACGAAGCCGGCGAGGCGGTGCGCGTCCAGGGGCTCGCCGAACCACCATACGCCCAGCCCGAACTGCAGCGACGGCGACAGGTACTGCAGCGTGCCGAGCGTGACCATCGTGACTCGGCGCGCGCCGGCCGCGAACAGCAGCAGCGGGATCGCCGTCACCGGGCCCGCGGCCAGCAGCATCGCCACGGTGCCCGCCGAAAAGCCGGTGAAGACGCCGCCGTGGCGCGCCCCCAGCACGGCCATCGCGGCGATCGCCACCGGCGCGAGCACCAGCGTCTCCATCGCGAGGCCTTCCAGCGCGCCCAGCGGCGCCGTCTTGCGCAGCAGGCCGTAGCAGCCGAAGCTCAGCGCGAGGCCGAACGCGATCCAGGGCGGACGCCCGATCGTGACCGTCAGCCACGCGACCCCCAGCGCCGCGATGCCCACCGCGGCCCACTGCAGTCGGCGCGGGCGCTCGCGCAGCACGGCGGTGCCCAGCAGCACGTTGACCAGCGGCGTGACGAAGTAGCCCAGGCTCGCCTCGATCACGTGGCCGTTGTTGACCGACCAGATGTAGAGCAGCCAGTTCCCGCTCAGCAGCAGGGCGCTCAGCAGGAACTGGCCCCACAGCCGCGGCGAGCGCGCGACGGCGCCGAGCCATTGCCAGCGCCGCGTGGCCGCGAGCACCGCCCAGATGAACGCGAACGACCACAGCGAGCGGTGCACGACCAGCTCGAACGCGTCGACCTGCTCGAGGGCGTGGAAGTAGAGCGGGAACAGGCCCCACAGGAAGTAGGCGGAGGCG
This sequence comes from Burkholderiaceae bacterium, assembly GCA_036384855.1. Lineage (GTDB taxonomy): Bacteria > Pseudomonadota > Gammaproteobacteria > Burkholderiales > Burkholderiaceae_C > Scleromatobacter. Next base: position 3,560 of record DASVLN010000110.1, read on the forward strand.
GCGTAGGCGAGACCGGGAGACATCGCGGCATTGTCCCCGCCATTCGGGGGATTGGCCTTCTCGGCCGCAGCCTGAAAAATCCCTGTCATCGCCGCGACGCAAGATTGCGGCACCGGGGAGCTTCACCATGCCGCAAACGTTCAACGTCGGATCCCGATCGCGCTTCGTCAACCTCGTGGCGTGGCTGGCCATCCTGCTCGGCGCCTTCGCCTGCGCCTGGGCGGCGATCCAGAACGCGGCGCATTCGTCCTGGGCGCCGGCCGCCGCCGCCCGCGACGGCCTGCCATGGCTCTCCGGGCTGCTGCTGCGCTACCTGCCCTGGGTCTTCTCGTCGGCGGTCGCGCTGTCGCTGGCGACGCTCGTCTGCGCGGTCGGCCTGCTGCAGCGCGTGGAATGGGCGCGGCGGCTGTTCATCGGCCTGCTGGCGGTGGCGATCGTGGTGGTGCTGGGCGGCGTCTGGCTGCAGCAGGAGCTTGCCCATCTCGTGGTCGACGACACCCTGCGCCACGCCGCGCTGTCGCAGCGCGCGGCCGAGCTGTTCGGCGGCATGGTGATCGTCACGCGCGCGCTCGCGGGCGCCCTCAGCGTGACGGCGGGGCTCGCCCTCGCGGCGGTGATGCGGCGGCTGATGTCGCCGGCGGTGCGCCAGGAATTCGCCTGACCGTTCAGCCGACATCCCCGCTGACGTAGAACCAGCGGCCGCCTTCCCGCACGAACCGGCTCGTCTCGTGCAGTCGCTGGGCGCGGCCACCCAGCTTGCTGCGTGCGACGAACTCGACGATCGCGTGGTCGTCGTCCTGGCGGACGTGGCGCCGCACCTCCAGGCCCAGCCAGCGCAGGCCGGCGGGCAGCGGCTCGAGCTCGGCCGGACGCGTCGAGGGATGCCAGGTCTCGCGCAGGTAATCGAGCAGGCCGGCCGCGAAGGCGCTGTACCGCGAGCGCATCAGGTCCTCGGCCGTGGGCGCGCGCAGGGCGTCCGGGCCGGCGTGCCAGCGGCCGCAGCAGGCCGCGTAGGCGAGCGGGCGGCCGCAGGGGCAGGGTGAATCGGAAGCGATCGGCATATCCGTGGATTCTGCCCGGATGGCCGTTTCCGGACCTTGGCAGGCCGGTCGGCGGTCCGGTATGCTGTATGCAAATACAGTACTTCGAGGGTCTCGCGATCGTGTCCGCGGCGGTCGTCCGGCTGGCTGGCCGGGGCGATGGCTTCGCCGTCCCCGCACGCGACCGCGCCGCCCTCGCCAACCCCGTGCATTGTCCGCCCTCCGGTTCCCGCGATGTCGACGCCTTCTCCCCTGCTGCCGCTGGAGCACCTGCATCCGGCGCTGTGGCGCGCGCACCAGCTCGGGCGCGGGCGGGCGTCGGTGCAGCCCAGCGGCTACCGGATGCTCGATCTCCAGCTGCCCGGCGGCGGCTGGCCCCACCGGGCGCTGACGGAGCTGCTGCTCGCCGCCCCCGGATGGGGTGAGATGCGCCTGCTCGCCCCCGCGCTGGCCCGCATCGGCGCGGCCGGCGGCGGCGTGCTGCTGATCGGCCCGCC
>DASVLN010000111.1:0-3617 GCA_036384855.1 Burkholderiaceae bacterium
AGGACGAGCCGGCGCGCGCAGCCCGCTTCGCGGACCGCCAACGCGAGCGCGAGCGCGCCCCGCACGGGTCGCAGTTCGCCGGCCAGCGAGAGCTCGCCCGCGAACTCGCAGCGCGCCAGGCGCTCCGCGTCGAGCAATCCCTGCGCCGCAAGCACGCCCAGCGCGATCGGCAGGTCGAAGCGACCGGACTCCTTGGGCAGGTCGGCCGGCGCGAGGTTGACGGTAATGCGCTTGTTGTGCGGGAAGGCGAAGCCGCTCTGGGCGAGCGCCGCGCGCACGCGCTCGCGGGCTTCCTTCACTTCGGTGTCCGCGAGGCCGACCAGCGTGAAGCTGGGCAGGCCGTTGGCGAGATGCACCTCGACCTGCACCTCGGGCGCGTGCAGGCCCACGAGGGCGCGGCTGTAGACGACGGACAGGGTCATGGAACTCCGGCTGGAACGTGGCGGCCCGGCCCGGTTGCCACCTGCGCCGGAGCCGTCTCGATTCTCGAGCGGGCCCGTGGACCCTGCCCGCGTCAAATGCCGGGGTTTGCGGGGCGATCGGCGCGCCGCAGCCGGCGCACCTGCAATACGAAGCCGCAGGCGAAGACCGCGAGCCAGGCGAGCAGTGCAGAGCGCACGACCGGCGAGGCCGGCCCGTCCGCCAGCGGGTGCGCGGGCGGCAGGCGAGTCAGCGTCTCGTTGATGCCCGGCACCAGCAGGAGGAAGAAGCTGAACGACAGGCCGAACGCGGCCAGATAGGGCGCCACGCGGGCCTGCGGCGCCCGGCGCGCCGCCAGCGCCCCGCCGAATGCGGCGCCCAGCGCGAGGATGCCCAGCGCATGGCCGGGATTGAATCCGCCGGTGCTCGAGAGCCCGAAGGACGTGAACACCGACAGCGCGAGGCCGCCGAGGTAGACCCGCCCCGCGCGCCGCGCCGGATCGATTCCGCCGAAGCGGACGAACTCGCGCAAGCCGACGGCCAGGGGAACCAGGCTGAGCGCGGTGTGCGCGGCGCCCAGGGTCGAGAGGGGGTGGGGCATGATGCAGTCCTTTCGATTATCTACCTACCAGTTGGTAGACTATTGGTGCAAAAAAAATGCGAAGCGTCCGGGCGCTCAGGCGGGCCGCAGCCGCTGGAGCGCCGGCTCGACGGTCCTCGCGAAGACCTCGGGGTCGCCGAGTGCGCGCGCCGACAACATCGCGCCGTGCACGGCCGCCATGAGGGCCATCGCCTCCGCGCGCGGCTCGTCGCGCAGGCGCAGCGTGCGGCCGGCGGCGCCGCGCTCGAGCACCGAGGCAAGCCACGTCGCGAGATCCGAGAAGTGCCCGCGCACCTCCTGCGCGACCTCGGTCGGGATCGCCGGGAGCTCCGACGCGAGCATCACGCAGATGCAGAACGCCGACGCCCGCTCGCGCAGGCAGCTCGCCCAGTACCCGGTGTAGGCGCGCAGTTGCGCCAGCGGATCGTCGAACCGCTCCTCGAGGCCGGCGAGGCCGGCGCGCGCGCTCTCGCGGTATTGCCGGACGACCGTCCGCACCAGCTCCGCCTTGCTCGGGAAGTGGTGGTGGATGCTCGCCTTGGTGATGCCCACGGCGTCGGAGATGTCGGCATAGCTGAAGCCGTGGTAGCCGCCGGATGCGAGCAGCGCCTGCGCGCAGGCGACGATCTCTCCGGCCTTGGGCGATGGAGCGGAAAACATGCGCTAGTCTACCAACTAGTAGATTGATGTCAAGGATCATGCGACGCTTCCGCCGCGGATCGCCGCGCCCGAGGAAACGGGGACAGGATCGCGCGCCGCAAGCTGAACCGGAGCTGGCCCGCGATTTGCGTGGCCCCAATTCGGAACATGCCGATCCGGCCACAGGCACCGTCCTGGACGCCGCCGGGTGCCGCGGCCGTCCCTGCGCACGCCCATTCGTGCGGGTGCGGGCCCACGAGCACGAACGTCGCCCCAAACGGGTGCACCCGCATCGTGCGTGTGCGGAAACGCCCGCCCGGCTTCGGTGCGCGTGACGAGGTCGGGCGCACGTCCCTTGGCGCGCCGCCGCGCGGGTTGGTGCAGGACGGTCCCCTGGCTCGGCGCCCGCGTCCGCCGGGGCAGCTCGACCGCGTGGCACGGAACCTGCGTCAACGCCTGCAAAGACGGCCGCGAAGGCCCTGCCGGTTCCATCCACCCGAAGCCCACCTACCCGGAGATCACTGATGAAGACATCCGCGCTCGCCCACGCGCTCGCCCTCACGGCCGGCCTCGCCGCGACGGTCGCCCCGACCCTCGCGCATGCCGACGACGCGCCCGCCAGCCCGATCACCTACAACATCGGCGCGGTCACCGACTACAAGTACCGCGGCATCACGCAGACCAAGTTCGAGCCGGCCGTCCAGGGCGGCGTGGACTACGCGCAGGGCGCGATCTACGCAGGCACCTGGCTGTCCACGATCGGCTGGGTCAAGGACGCCGCGAAGGCCTACAACAACGCCAACGGCACGGACGTGAAGAGCAACGCCCCGCTCGAATGGGACCTGTACGGCGGCACCAAGGGCGACATCGTCAAGGACACGCTGTCCTACGACGTGGGCGTGCTCGCGTACGTCTACCTGGGACAGCACTTCCACCAGATCGGGCTGGCCAACCCGGACACCGGCGAAGCCTACGTCGCGCTGACCTCGGGCATCTTCACGGGCAAGGTCTCGGTGAGCGCGACCGACCTGTTCGGCGTGCCCAAGAGCAAGGGCAGCCAGTACTACGACCTGACCGCCAACGTCGACCTCGGCAGCGGCTTCACGCTGACGCCCGAGATCGCGTACCAGAACATCACCGGCCACTTCTTCCAGGACGCGGGCCTGCCCGACCCGTCGTACGCGCTGTTCTCCGCGACGCTCGCCAAGGACTTCGGCAAGGGCCTGTCGGCCTCGCTGCAGGTCGTCGGCACCGACGCCAAGAAGGAGGACTACCAGACTTCCAGCGGCAAGTTCACGGGCCGCACCGGCGTGGTCGCCGGCATCAAGTACTCGTTCTGACGCATCCCGCGGCCCGGGGCGCCGGGCCGCATTGTTCGACACGGGGCGCCCGCACGGCGCCCGCCAGCCTGGAGATACGACCATGAAGATGGTGACCGCCGTCGTGAAGCCCTTCAAGCTCGACGAAGTCCGCGAGGCCCTGAGCGCGATCGGCGTGCAGGGCATCACGGTGACCGAAGTGAAGGGCTTCGGCCGCCAGAAGGGCCACACCGAGCTGTACCGCGGCGCCGAGTACGTCGTGGACTTCCTGCCCAAGGTCAAGATCGAGGCGGCCGTCGACGACGCGCTCGTCGACCAGGTCATCGAGGCCATCGAGACCTCCGCCCGCACCGGCAAGATCGGCGACGGGAAGATCTTCGTCTCCGCCCTCGAGCAGGTCGTGCGCATCCGTACCGGCGAGACCGGCAAGGACGCGCTCTGACGCCGCGCCCGCCCGCCCCGTCCCTGGCTTCCCACACTCCCTGAAAGCTGAAAGCACCGCAACCATGAGACAGCTGATCGCTTCCCTCGCCCTGGGGCTCGCCGCCCTGGGGTTCAGCGCGACCTCGTTCGCGGCGGACGACGCGGCCTCCGCGCCGGCCGCGACCGCCTCCGCCGCCGCGCCCGCCGCCTCCGCC
>DASVLN010000112.1:0-2402 GCA_036384855.1 Burkholderiaceae bacterium
GTTGCGCTCGCCCCAGGACAGCGCGACGTGGATGCCGCCCGCGACCAGCCCGACGCAGGCGAGCGCGCGCAGGCCGGTCACCAGCGCCGTGCCGCGACCGCGGCCGACGGCCAGCAGCGCGCCGAGCGCGAAGCCGGCGACGACCCCGCCGACGTGCGCGGCCTGGTCGACCGCGGTGGGCACCGACAGGCAGACCAGGACGTTGAGCACCACCATCGCGAGCATCGCGAGGTTCAGCAGCCGCTCGTCGCTCTGCTCGGAGCCTTCGCGCCAGGCGCGCAGCGCCGCGAAGCCCAGGGCCGCTAGCACCAGCAGGCCGATCCAGTAGGCCGCCTGCAGCAGCGGCCCGGCGGCCGGGCCGGCGGCGTGGGCCGCCCGGTACACCAGCGGCGAGAACCAGCCCGACGCGACCGTCAACGCGATCAGGCCGAGCAGCGGCCAGTCCACCATCGGCCGGGGATCGGGCAGGTCGAAGGTCGGCAGCGCGAACAGCGCGGCGGCCACGAGGGCGCCGAAGACGGCCATCACCGCGCCCGAGGCGCCGACCGACAGCCCCGCGTGCAGCGCCGCGAAGCCGGCGGCGTCGAGCGCCAGCACGCGATGGCCCGACCACACGGCGCTCGCGCAGCTCGCGAGCAGCCCGCCGCCGAGGTAGACCAGCAGCGTGCGCGCGTGGCCGAACTCCTCTTCCGAGCGGCGGCCGGCGATGCCGAGCGACATCATGTTCATGCCCAGGTGCAGCAGCCCGCCGTGCAGGAACATGCCGGTGGCCAGGCGCCAGGGCTGGCCGCCCAGCGTGAAGACGGGCGCGTTGCCCGCCGCGGCCACGAGCGGCCCCGGCGCGCCGGTGTAGGACGGCACCCCCAGGGTCAGCTCCAGGACGTAGGCGAGCACGTTCAGCGCCACGAGCGCGATCGTCACGTAGGGCAGGGGCGGGGCGGCGGCGCGTGCGGCAGTGGACATGGCGGACTTCGATCGGGGATGACCCGCCGGGTTCCGCGGCGGGCGGCGGCGGACGGCCGTCGGCGATGATCGGCACCGCGCGTCGGGTTTGGCCCGCTTGGGCGGGCGCCACCGCCCGGGCATCATGCCAGTCGCGGCGCCCGATGCGCCAGACGCACCTCCATCGTTCCAGCCGATCCCCGCATGCCGCCCTCCGACCAGCGACCCGAATCCGGCCCCGACGCCGCCGCGCGCGCCCGCCACTGGCGCCGCACGCGCGGCCTGACCGCCGTCCTGCTGGCGGCCTGGTTCGGGGTCGGCTTCGTCGTGCCCTGGTTCGCGCGCGACCTCGACTTCCGCTTCTTCGGCTGGCCGTTCGGCTTCTGGGCCAGCGCCCAGGGCGGCGTGATCCTGTTCGTGGCGCTGATCGCCGTCTACGCGCGGCGCATGCGACGCGTCGATCGCCTGCTCGATGCGCGGCCCGGGCCGGCCCCCGGCGGCGACCCCCCGCCATGAGCCTGCGCACCCGCACCTTCGCCCCGGCGCGCAGCCGCCTGCGCCCCATCAGCGGCGCCGCGTTCTCGCAGCGGCTGCACTGGATCTACGTCGCGTTCGGCGTCGCCTTCGTGCTGTTCGTCGCGGCGATGGCGGGGCTGGAGCGCCTCGGGCTGCCACGGCCGTGGATCGGCTTCCTGTTCCTCGTCGGCCCGGTGGCGTTCTACGCCGGCATCGGCATCCTGAGCCGGACGACCGACCCCGCCGAGTACTACGTCGCCGGCCGCCGCGTGCCGGCGATCTACAACGGCATGGCCACCGGCGCGGACTGGATGTCGGCGGCCTCGTTCATCGGCATGACCGGCACGCTCTACCTCAGCGGCTACGGCGGGCTCGCGTACACGCTCGGATGGACGGGCGGCTTCGTGCTGGTCGCGCTGCTGATCGCGCCGTACCTGCGCAAGTTCGGCCAGTACACGGTTCCCGACTTCCTCGCCGCGCGCTACGACGGCAACCTCGTGCGCGTGATCGGCGTGGTCGCGGCGATCGGCTGCTCGTTCCTGTACGTGGTGGCGCAGATCTACGGCGTCGGGCTGATCACGAGCCGCATCACCGGCGTCGCGTTCGAGGTCGGCGTCTTCCTCGGGCTGGGCGGCATCCTCGTGTGCTCGTTCCTCGGCGGCATGCGGGCGGTGACCTGGACGCAGGTCGCGCAGTGCATCGTGCTGCTGGTGGCCTTCCTCGTGCCGGTCGCGTGGCTCTCGCTCGGGCAGGGCGCCGGCGTCGTGCCGCAGGCGAGCTACGGCTACCAGCTGCAGCAGGTCATCGCCGCCGAGAAGCGGCTGCAGGCCGATCCCGCCGAGCGCCAGGTGATGGCGGTCTACCGGGCGCGCGCCGCCGTCTACGACGCCAAGCTCGCCGACATCCCCGCCGCGCTCGCCGCGGATCGCCGTGCCGCGGCCAAG
>DASVLN010000113.1:0-4067 GCA_036384855.1 Burkholderiaceae bacterium
GACGAACACCGCCGAGAGCGCGTCGAGCAGGTCGTGCTCCGCCGGCTGTCCGGGCAGCGGCAGCTCATCCAGGGCCGGCCCGCGTTCCAGGCGCTGCAGCGCGCCGGCGAGCGCCGCGGCATCGGGGATCGGCCGCTCCAGCAGCGCGATCACCTCGTCGACGCCCGCGACCGGCCCGTCCACGCCCGCGGGACGCCCGTGCCCCATCAGGAAGCTGGCGTGGCGGACGAGGCAGAAGCGCGAGGCGCAGAAGCGCGACAGGTGGACGAACAGCCGCTCCTTGAACGCCGAGGGCAGCGGATTGTCCAGGTAGGCCGAGCGCGCGAAGCCCCACAGCCCCTCCCCCAGCCCCGGCGCCACCTGCGCCGAACAGAAGAAGTGGGGCAGGCCGCCGAAGCGGTCGGCGACCTCGCGCGCGTAGGCCTCGGTCGGGGTCTCGGGAGGGTGGCGTTCCATGGAGCGCATCGTGCGGGCGGGCCCGATGCCCCGAATGTATCGCGATGCCTCGCCCGGGCAAGCGGCGGGCGCATCGCGGCCCGACGGGTGGATCCGGCGATTCGTCGACGCCCCGCCCCGGCCGGCGCCCCGCCCGCCCGTTCGTCGCCCATCCCCGCCGGTTCGTCGATTGCAAGATGCCTGCGGGCCCGACAGCTACGATGATTCGTACCCAGCAAGACCATCCGCCTGGATCCGACCATGCGCTACCGCCACTTCGGCCGCCATCACGGCCACCGCTCCCACTCCCGTTCCGGCGGATGGCCCGCCGTGCTGGCGATCTCGCTGGAGGGCCAGCGGCTGCGCCGGCGGCTCGTCTTCGGCGGCGGGCTGGTGATCGCCGGGATCCTCTGGCTGCTCGAGCGGCACGGCGCCCTGGCCGCGGACGAGCTGTGGCTGGTCGCGCCCGCCGTGCTCGCTTGGTCGGCGGCCGTGCGGCTGGCGATCCGGCCGTCGGCGCTGTCGGTCGTCGGCGCCTTCGTCCGGCTTGCGCTCGCGGCCTACCTCGTGACAGTGATCGAGCACCTGGGCGGCTGGACCTTGGCGCAGACCTGGCCCGTGCTGCTGATCGGCTACGGGCTCGCGCACGTCGCGGGCGCGCTGGCCTGGCGCGCGTGCGCCGGCGCCGGCGCGGGCGACGCGAGCGAGGAGCCGACGTGGTGAAGCCCGACCTCGGCCATCGCCAGGTGGGCCGCATCGTCTTCGGCCTGTTCATCATCGTCGTCGGGCTGTTCGCGCTGCTGGACAACCTGCACCTGTTCGACAGCCACCTCGTGCAGCCGTACTGGCCGCTGGTGTTCGTGGCGCTGGGCGCGCTGAAGCTGGGCCAGAACGACCACCCGCGCCGGCGCTGGTTCGGGGCGGTGCTGATCGCCGTCGGCGCCGCGATGACGGCCAACAACCTCGGCCTGGTCCGCTTCCAGGTGCGCGACTGGTGGCCGCTGCTGCTGGTCGGCGTCGGCCTGCTGGTGATCTTCAAGCGCGGCGACGGCCCGCGCGGCCGCTGGCGCCACCGCCACCGCGGGGGCATGGGCTGCGACGGCGGTCACGACGAGCGCGTGGAGCACGGCTCGCGCGTCGACGCCTCGGCGGTGATGAGCGGCATCGTGCTGAAGAACGACTCGCAGGACTTCCAGGGCGGCGAGATCAGCACCGTGATGGGCGCCGTGGAGGTCGACCTGCGCCAGGCCTCCATCGCCGGCGAGGCGCGGCTGCACCTGTCGGTGATCATGGGCGGCGTCGAGATCAAGGTGCCGCGCGACTGGTCGATCTCCATCGCCGGCACGCCGACCCTGGGCGGCATCGAGGACAAGACGATCCCGCCGATGGCACCGGGCAAGCGCCTCGTCATCGAGGGCTCCGTCGTCATGGGCGGCGTGGAGATCAGCAACTAGGCATGCACCCGCTGCTCGCGGACGTCCGCAAGCTCTTCTGGTACGTGCTCGCGTGGGAGCTCGCGGGCATCGGCATCGCCGCGCTGCTGCACCTGGCCGGGCAGGCGCGGTGGCTCGGCGCGCTCACCTTCGCGCTGCCGGTCTGCGGGGTGTACGCGTTCGCGGCGCTGTCCTCGTACTACGTCTGCCGCAGCCTGCCCTGGGCGCAGCGGCGCTGGCCGGTGGCGCTGGCGCTGTTCGGCGGCGCGGCGCTGTTGTCGGCGCTCGCCTGGCTGGGACTGGGCGAGGCCTGGAGCGCCGTCGGCCGGCTGGGCGACCGCAACGCGCCGCTGGTGGCCTTGAGCTCGGCGGGCTGGGTGCTGTACTTCGTCGCGGGCTTCGTGCTGTACCTGCTGTCGCTGCTCGCGCACGACGTGCTGATCGCGTTCGAGACCGTGCAGGACGCCGCGCGCCGCGAGGCCGAGTCGCGCGTGCTCGCGCGCGACGCCGAGCTGCAGATGCTGCGCACGCAGATCAACCCGCACTTCCTGTTCAACAGCCTGAACTCGATCAGCGCCCTCACGTCGATCGATCCCGCCGCCGCGCGCGACATGACGATCGACCTCGCGCAGTTCTTCCGCCGCACGCTGGCGCTCGCCGAGCGCCACCGGATCGCGCTGGGCGAGGAGCTCGCGCTCAGCGAGCACTTCCTGTCCATCGAGCAGCGCCGCTTCGGCGCCAAGCTGCGCGCCGAGCTGCGCGTGGCGCCCGAGGCCGCAGGCTGCCTGCTGCCGCCGATGACGCTGCAGCCGCTGCTGGAGAACGCGATCAAGCACGGCATCCGCCAGCTCGACGAGGGCGGCACGATCACGGTCGAGGCGGTGGTGCGCGACGGCTGGCTGCACGTGTCGGTGGACAATCCGGTGGGCGACGTGGCCGACGCCGGCGCCCGCGGCCACGGCATGGGCCTGCGCAACATCCGCGAGCGCCTGGCCGCGCTCTACGGCAGCCGCGCCTACATCGCCTGGGGCCGCGCCGAGGGCCGCTTCACGGCCGAGATCACGCTGCCCGCCGAGCGGCAGGCCCCGCCGAACCAGCAGGAACAACGCCCATGACCACGACCTCCACCGGCCCGCTGCGCACGCTGATCGTCGACGACGAGGCGCTGGCGCGCGCCCTGGTCCGCGAATACCTGCAGGGGCATGCGGACATCGAGGTCGTCGGCGAGTGCGAGAACGGCCTGGACGCCGTGCGCCAGATCGGCGCGCTCGCGCCCGACCTCGTGTTCCTCGACATCCAGATGCCGCGCCTGACCGGCCTCGAGGTGCTGGAGCTGACCGGCCGGCGCGGCGGGGTGATCTTCACGACGGCGTACGACGAACACGCGCTCAAGGCCTTCGAGCTGCACGCGGTCGACTACCTGCTCAAGCCGTTCTCGAAGACGCGCTTCGACGCCGCGCTCGAGCGCGCGCGCGCCCTGCACGCCTCGGCGGCGGCGATGGCCGCGTCCTCGCAGGCGCTCGACGCGCTCGTCGCGCGCAAGGCCGAGCCGATCGAGCGCATCCTGATCCGCGACCGCGAGCAGGTGCATGTGATCCCGGTCGGGAAGGTGGAGTACCTCGAGGCCCAGGGCGACTACCTCGCCGTGATCTCCGAAGGCCGCACGCACCTGAAGCCGCAGCGCATCTCCGAGATCGAGGAGCAGCTCGACCCGCGCCATTTCCTGCGGGTGCACCGATCCTTCATCATCAACCTCGCCCACCTGACGAGCATCGAACGCCAGGGCGCCGACCGCCACGTCGCGCGCATGCGCAGCGGCAAGGGCGTGCCGATCAGCCGCAGCGGCTACGAGAAGCTGCGGACGCTGGTATAGGCGTCAGTCGCCCGCGGAAGGTTCCTCGCCCGGGGATTCCCAGATCTCCCAGCCCTCGTGCACGACGAAGACGGCCAGCACGGCGCCGGCGACGAGGTCGATCGCGCGATATCCGGTGAGCGCGACGAGCGCGCCCGACACCAGCACGCCCGCGTTGACGAGGACGTCGGCGCGCGTGTCGATCCAGGTGGCCTTCAGGTAGGCCTGGGTGCTGTGCCGATACGGCGCGAGCACGCCCAGGACCAGGCCGTTGACGACGAGCGAGACGCCCGCGAAGGCGGCGATGCGCGGGCCGTCGGGCTCGTCGCCCGCCGCCCAGCGATGCA
>DASVLN010000114.1:0-5865 GCA_036384855.1 Burkholderiaceae bacterium
AGGCGGGCGGGGCGCTCGCGGGCCGCGTCGTCGAGCGGCCGCACCGCTCCGGCCCCCGCCTGCTGCCCACCGGCCCCGACGGCCAGACGATGCTGCCCTGGTCGGTGCACGTGTCCGACCCGCTGCCCGTCGTGCTGCACGACATGAACAAGGTCAGCGACAACGTCACCGCGCGCCACCTGATGCTGGCGCTCGCGCGCGGCTTCCCGCTGAAGTCGGCGACGCTGCCGGACGCCCAGGCGCGCATGCGCGAATGGCTCGCGACCCAGGGCCTGGCGACGGGCGACGTCGAGGTGGAGAACGGCTCGGGCCTGTCGCGCGCCGAACGGGCGCGGCCGCGCGCGCTCGCGCACCTGCTGGCCAACGCGTGGCATGCGCCGCGGCTGCGCGAGTTCATCCTGTCGCTGCCCGTGGCCGGCATGGACGGCACGCTGCAGCACCGCATGCAGGGCACGCCCGCCGAGGGCCACGCCTTCCTCAAGACCGGCACCCTGGACGACACGCGCGCCCTGGCCGGCTACGTCAGCGCCGCCAGCGGCCGCACCTATGCCGTCGCGCTCATGGTCAACCATCCCGAGGCCGCGCGGGCGACGCCGACGCTGGACGCCTGCATCGAGTGGCTGGTGAGGCACGGCTGAGCCCGTGCCGGGACGTCAGTTCCGGTGCAGCGACGCCGCCGCCTGGTCGTAGCTGCCACCGTCGTCGAAATGGGTCTCCTGCGCCGCCTTCCAGCCGCCGAAGGCCGGGTCGACGGTGAAGGTGGCCACGGCGGGAACTCGCGCGCGTGCGCGGCGAGCACCTGGGCGAGCCCGGGCGCAGGCCGTGGCGGGCGGCGAGAGCCAGGCGTAGCGGCCGTTGCCCGAGGTCTTCGGGGTGGGGATGACGACGGCCGTGCCGGGTCGGGCGAGATGATCGCGATCACCTCGCCGGCCGCCTGCTTCCCAATGGGCGGCGAACGCGGGGTCGGAGTCCTTGTAGAACTCGCGGGTGACGTCGCAGGGCGGGCGCGGGACGCGCCTCAGGCGCGCTTCGTCCGCGGCAGCGCGATGGCGACCACGCCCAGGAGCGGCAGGAATGCGCAGACCTGGTAGACGAAGTCGATGCTGGTCGCGTCGGCCAGCAGGCCCAGCGCCGCGGCGCCCAGGCCGCCCATGCCGAACGCGAAGCCGAAGAACAGGCCCGAGACCGCGCCCACCTTGCCGGGGATGAGCTCCTGCGCGTAGACGAGGATCGCCGAGAACGCCGACGACAGGATCAGGCCGATCAGGATCGTGAACGTCGTCGTGAGCGCGAGCCCCACGTGCGGCAGCGCGAGCGCGAACGGCGCCACGCCGAGGATCGAGCCCCAGATCACCGGCTTGCGGCCGATGCGGTCGCCCACGGGCCCGCCGACGAGCGTGCCCGCGGCCGAGGCGGCCAGGAACACGAACAGCTGCATCTGCGCCGACTGCACCGACAGCCCGAACTTGTGGATCAGGTAGAAGGTGTAGAAGCTGCTGATGCTGGCGATGTAGAAGTACTTCGAGAAGATCAGCAGCAGGAGCGTCGCGATCGCGCCGACGACGACGCGCCTCGGATGCGGCGACGCCGCGGCGCGCGTGCCGCCCTTGGCCGCGGTCGCGAGGCGTCGCACCGCGTACCAGCGGCTGACCTGCGACAGCAGCGCGATGCCCACCAGCGCGGCGAGCGCGAACCACGCGACGCTGCCCTGGCCGCGCGGCTCGATCACCTTGGCGGCCACCAGCGGCCCGAGCGCGCTGCCCGTGTTGCCGCCGACCTGGAACAGCGACTGCGCGAGGCCGTGCTGCCCGCCCGAGGCCATGCGCGCGACGCGCGAGGACTCCGGATGGAAGATCGACGAGCCGATCCCGACGAGCGACGCCGCCAGCAGCACCCAGCCGTAGGCCGGCGCCCAGGCCAGCAGCAGCAGGCCGGCCAGCGTGAAGGCCATGCCGAAGGGCAGCGAGTAGGGCACCGGCTTCCTGTCCGTGTACAGGCCGACCAGCGGCTGGAACAGCGAGGCGGTCAGCTGGTAGGTCAGGGTGATCAGCCCGATCTGGCCGTAGCTCAGCCCGAACTCGCCCTTCAGGATCGGGTAGATCGCCAGGATCAGCGACTGCATCATGTCGTTGATCATGTGGGCGGCGCTGATCGCGCCGAGGATCCCGAAGGTGGCGCCCGGCGGGCGCGCGCCGTCGCGGGCGAGGGAGGCGGTGGCGGTGGAAGTCGTCGACATGGGGGTGTTGGGCGGGCACGCCGCGCTGCAGCACGGCGGCCGGTGGCGTTCCGGGACCTGCGGGCATCTTAGGGATCGGGCGACAGCCTGTCTCGCGAGTATCGGGCTGCTATCCTCGCGAAAAGGACATTCCCCGTGACCCGCCCCACCGTCCCGACCGACCAGCGCTACTTCACCGACGTCGACCAGGATCCGATGCCGGTGGTCTCCAAGGCGACCGACTACCCCGCCGGCCACGTGATCCCGCCGCACACCCACGTGCGCGGGCAGCTCGTCTACTCGGAGCACGGCGTGGTGATGCTCACCGCCGCGGGCGGCTCGTGGATCGTGCCGCCGACGCGCGCCGTCTGGATCCCCGCCGGCACGCTGCACCACCTGCGCTGCATCGGCGCCGTGCGCATGCGCAGCCTGTACCTGCGGCCCGACCTCACGCCCGAGCTGCCCGCCCATGCCCAGGCCGTCTCGGTCTCGCCGCTGCTGCGCGAGCTCATCCTCGCCGCCGTCGCGGTGGTGCCGCCGTACTCGATGGATTCGCGCGACGGCCGCGTGATGCGGCTGCTGCTCGACGAGCTCCAGGCGCTGCCCGTGCTGCCCCTGCACCTGCCGCAGCCCGCCGACCCGCGCCTGCGCCGCGTCTGCGAGCGCCTCGCCGCGCAGCCCGACGACACCTCGACGCTGGCCGACTGGGCGGCCGAGCTGGCGGTCGACGCGAAGACCATCCAGCGCCTGTTCCAGCGCGAGGCCGGGATGACCTTCGGCCAGTGGCGCCAGCAGGCGCGCCTGCTGCACGCGCTCGAGCGGCTCGCGCTCGGCGACCGCGTGCTCGACGTGGCGCTCGCGCTCGGCTACGAAAGCCCGAGCGCCTTCGCCACCATGTTCAAGCGCCAGTTCGGCGAGACGCCCAGCGCCTTCTTCCGCTGATGTTGTCAGGAGTTCTCCACACGGCTTCGTGAAGTCTCCCGACTGGTCGGACGCGGCGCGGCGCCGAAAACTCGAGGAGCAGACAACAACGGAGTCCTCATGAAGTTCTCGGACCTGCGCGTCAAGACAAAGCTCATCCTGGGGTTCTCCGTGCTGGCCGCCGTCGTGGTGCTGGTGTCCGTCCTCGCCCTGCGGTCGCTCGGCCGCGCCGACGACCGCCTGTCCGGCTACCTGTCGGGCATCGCCCAGCGCGAGCGCCTGGCGCAGGAGATCCGCGCCGCCGCCGACGCCCGGGCCATCGCCGCGCGCAACCTGGTGCTGGTCACGGAGCCGTCCGACATCGCCCTCGAGAAGGCCGCCGTCACCGCCTCGCATGCCGAGGTGGGCGCGGCGCTGGCGCGGCTGAAGGCGGCCGTGGCGGCGGCGCCGGACGCGACCGCGCGCGAGCGCGCGCTGCTTGCGGACATCGAGCGCATCGAGTCGCAGTACGGCCCCGTCGCGCTGGACATCGCCGCCAAGGCGCTCGACGGCCGCAAGGAGGACGCGACGCTCGCGATGGACACGCGCTGCCGCCCGCTGCTCGCGCAGTTGCTCAAGGCCACCAGCGACGACATCGCCTACGCCCGCCAAGTCGCCGACGAACGCGTCGCCGCCTCGCACGCCAGCTACGCCGGCGACCGCGCCGTGCAGGCCACCGTCTCCACGGCGGCCGTGCTCCTGGCGCTGGGGCTCGGCTGGCTGCTGGCGCGCGCCGTCACGCGACCGCTGGAGCGGGCCGTCGCCATCGCCGAGGCGGTCGCCGGCGGCGACCTCACCTCGAGCGTGGTCGTCGACCGCAAGGACGAGACGGGCCAGCTGCTCGCCGCGCTGGGACGCATGAACGAAGGCCTCGTGCGCATGGTCGCCCAGGTGCGCGAGTCGGCCGAAGGCATCGCCTCGGCGTCCTCGCAGATCGCCGCCGGCAACCAGGACCTGTCCTCCCGCACCGAGCACCAGGCCAGCGCGTTGCAGCAGACCGCCGCGTCGATGCACCAGATGACTTCAACCGTGCAGCAGGCCGCCGGCCACGCCCGCACCGCGAGCCAGCTGGCCGCGGCGGCCGCGGAAGTCGCCGGCCGCGGCGGGCAGGCGGTGCACCGCGTGGTCTCGACGATGGGCGAGATCAGCGCCTCGAGCCAGCGCATCGCCGACATCATCGGCGTGATCGACGGCATCGCGTTCCAGACCAACATCCTCGCGCTGAACGCGGCGGTCGAGGCGGCGCGCGCGGGCGAGCAGGGCCGCGGGTTCGCGGTCGTCGCCGGCGAGGTGCGCTCCCTCGCGCAGCGCTCCGCCGCGGCGGCCCGGGAGATCAAGGCGCTGATCGGCGCCAGCGCGGAGCGCGTGCAGGCCGGCTCGTCGCTGGTGGGCGAAGCCGGCGCGACGATGGACGACGTCGTCGCGCAGGTGCGCCGCATGACCGACCTCATGGGCGAGATCGGCGCGTCGTCCCAGGAGCAGGAGCGCGGCATCGTCCAGGTCAACCAGGCGGTCGCCTCGATCGACGAGGGCACGCAGCAGAACGCCGCGCTCGTCGAGCAGGGCGCCGCGGCCGCCGAGAGCCTGAAGCAGCAGTCCGTTCGGCTGCTCGGGATGGTGGCGGCGTTCCGGCTCGCCGATCACTGCGCCGCGGCTGCCTGAGCGGCCGAACCCCTCCGACTTCGCGGCCGGCACCGTCCGGCCGACCGCCTTTCCCGATCCCCGACCCCATGCGCGCCATCGCCTACGTCAGCACCGCCTCGTCGAATCTCCTGCGCGAGGACCTGGAGGCCATCGTCGCCGCCTCCCGCGGCCGCAACGCCGAGTCCGGCATCACCGGCGTCCTGCTGTACTGCGACGGCCACTTCATGCAGTACATCGAAGGCCCGGACGCGGCCGTGCTCGAGGCCTTCGAGCGCATCCGCCGCGACGCGCGCCACTACCAGGTCAACGAGCTGCTGAACCAGGCGATCACCGAGCGCGAGTTCGCCGACTGGACGCTCGGCTTCACCCGGGCGTCGCCTGCGACCGTCCTCGACCCGACCACCCGATCCTGGGATCGCCCCGACCACGACGGGCCGGGCGTAGAGATGCTGCGTGTGTTCTGGCGCAACTGCCGCTCCGTGACGGCCTGACCCACCGCCGGGCGCTTGCGCGACGCGCCCCGGGCAGGACGCGCATCGCCCGCGGCTCGCCGCGGCGTCCGGCCGGCTGCCTGCCTCACCCGCGCGCGAAGTCGGCGATCAGCGCGTTGACCTGCTGCCGGTGCGTGACGTACAGCCCGTGCGGCGCGCCGTCGATCTCGACCAGCCGCGCGCCGGGGATCAGCGCCGCCGCGGGTCGCCCCGTCAGCTCGACCGGCGCCGACGCGTCGGCCGTGCCGTGCACGATCAGCACGGGGACGTCCACCCGCGCGAGCTCGGGACGGAAGTCCGTGTGCAGCTGCAGGCGCGCGAGCTCCACGGTCGCCTGCATCGAGGCGCGCAACATGTCGCCGGCCGTCCAGTCGATCAGCGGCCGGTTGCCCGCGGCGCCGAAGTAGGGCGCCGAGTTCGCCTCGATCCAGGCCGGGAAGTCGTCCTCGAGCGCCGCCAGGTGCGCGTCGATCGCCGCCTGCGGCAGGCCGCCCGGGTTGTCGGCGGCCTGGCGCAGGAAGGGCACGGCCGCCGGCGCGAGCAGCAGCACGCGCC
>DASVLN010000115.1:0-16188 GCA_036384855.1 Burkholderiaceae bacterium
CGCTGGGGCTGGTCGCGCTGTCGCTGGAGGCGGCGCTCGTGGCGCAGGCCCCGTCCGATCCCTACTACGCCGAGAGCCTCCAGGCGTGGGAGCAGGGCCGCTTCATCCACTTCCACGGCCTTGCGCAGTGGGTCGGCTGGCTGTGGCCCTTCGCGGCCGGGGTCGGGCTGTTCCGGCGCGTGGTCGCCGCGGGCGGCGTCGAAAGCCCCTGACGCGCAGCTCTGCAATGGAGTTGTCGCGCGGGCTGTGTCAGAGTCGCGCCGTGGCGCGTTGCGCGCCGCACCGGCACACAGGGAGTGCGCATGGGCAATGGACCTCTGGGCGGCAACACGAACCCCGGCATCTCCGATGGCGGCACGCTGGCGCGGATGCTGAACCTGCCGCCGGGCACGCTGTCGTTCTCGATGCCCAGCTGGGCCGAGGTCGAGAACCGCGCGCGCCACGCCGCGCACAAGCTGGTCAACGCGGTCAGCACCACGGACACCTCGACCGCGATCGGCCAGCTCCTGGGCCAGCAGTCGTTCACCGCGGGCATCGTCTACGGGATGTGCGCCAACCTGGCGGGCAGCGTGTGGCAGCTGGCCAAGCTGTTCAAGACGCTCGCGCTCGCCGAGTACTGGGACACCAAGCACGCCGGCACCTTCTGGGAGCGCGCGGCGCACTCGTTCAGCTTCGGGCCGATGGGGCCGTCGATGATGGACGGGCTGTCGGCCGTCGCTTCGTTCTGGCCCGGCCTGGACGACCAGGCCCGCCGCGCCCATGACGACCGCGAGGCGCTCAAGCAGCTGGTCATCTACTCGTTCGAGCATCCGGGCGAGGTGTTCGGCAAGATCGGCGCGACCGAGAAGCGCAAGTACGAGGAGTTCAAGGCCTTCCTCGCGCGCCACACGATGTCCGGCGACTTCCATGCCGGCGCGCTGTTCGGCGAGCTGCTGTTCGACATCCTGCTGCTGATCGACGGCGTCACCGCGATCGCCAAGATCGCCGCCAAGATCCCCGGCCTGTTGCGGCTGCTGCCGGAGCTCGAGGAACTCGCGCCCGCGCTGCGCGCCGCCCTGCGCAAGCCCGAGGTGCCCAAGGCGGGCGAGTTCGCCGAGGGCCCGAAGCCGCAGGCGGTCGAGGCCAAGCCCTCCGCCGCCGGCGACGCCGCAGCCGACGCCGCGCCCGCCAAGCCCGACCCGACCAAGATGACGACGTCCGAGAAGGGCGTCTATGGCGAGGCGATGTCCGAC
Source organism: Burkholderiaceae bacterium (assembly GCA_036384855.1). Taxonomy (GTDB): domain Bacteria; phylum Pseudomonadota; class Gammaproteobacteria; order Burkholderiales; family Burkholderiaceae_C; genus Scleromatobacter. The sequence goes on from DASVLN010000115.1 coordinate 1,233, forward strand.
CAGTACATGGACGGCAAGGGCTTCGAGAAGATGAACGGCGACCTGGTGCAGGTGGGCGACAAGCCGCTCGGCCAGGGCATCGACGGCGTCTGGAAGAACGGCTCGCCGCCGCCGGAGTACGTCATCACGGAGTCGAAGTACGGCTCGTCGCAGTTGTCCACGCTCAAGGACGGGACGAAGCAGATGAGCGACAAGTGGGTGTCCGATCGCCTGGACAACGCGGTCGGCGAAGAGGCTGCGGACGACATCCGCTACGCCAGTTCCCGCGGCCAGGTCCAGAAATGGTTGCTCCAGGTCGATAGCAACGGCAACGTTACCAAGAGCATAATCCCGCCCGGTTAAAAGCGAGGATCCACGAATGGGAAAGCGCGAACCCCTGCTGACCGAAGAGTTCTTCGTCAATCGTCTGGCCTATCTCGATCGTATCGTCGCCGAGCGCAACGAGAGGCTGGCCAACGAGCCGGAGGTGTATACGCACCCGAAGGAGCTCCTCTGGTCGAATTTCCGCGGGCGCTATCAGCAGATCTTCCTGGGCTACAGCCTCGACGAGGACGTGCCGCGCCTGGCGCAGCGCTTCCCCGCGGTCGTCGAGACCTACGAGATCTACCTGCGCGACAAGGAGGCCGTGCCGACCGACCTGGCCGACCTCGACGAGTACGTCGTCTCGCTGTGGCTGGTGAGTTTCGCCATCCTGTTCAAAGTCGACGACGACCTGTGGAAGCGCCTGCTGGCCTGCATCGGCAACGAGGGCCGCGACGCCCTCTTCGAGGCGCTGGTCGCGACGCGTTCGCCGAACCGCAAGAAGGCGACGGGCCTGCTGCACGCGGCGATCTTCCAGCCGCTGTACGACGCGATCGCCGCGGACGCGAAGTCCCGCGACGCGCTGGTCAAGCGCTACCTGAAGGCCTGGTACAAGGCGCTCAAGCCGACCTACTGGGTCGACTCGCACAAAGGTCCGAAGGGCGGCGGCTTCTTCGGCTACTGGGCCGTCGAGGTCGCGGGCGTCGTGCAGGCGTTCGGCATGGACGACGCCGGCTGGCGCGACATGCCGTACTACCCGGCCGACCTCGTGACCCGGGCCTGATTCCAAAATCGGCAGCATGCGAGACTGCCCGGATGAGCAAGCGCGAGCCATTGATGAACGAGGCCTTCTTTCTGGACGGCCTGGCTTACGCCGACAGGATCATCGAATCGCGCAACACCAAGTTGCGCGAGCAGCCCGAGGTCTACAAGTTCCCGAAGGAGTTCCTATGGTCGAACTTCCGAGATCGCTACCAGCAGATCTTCCTGGGCTACAGCCTTGAAGAAGACGTGCCGCGGTTGGCACAGCGCTTCCCGGCAGTCGTCGAAACCTATGAGATCTACCTGCGCGACAAGGCCGCGGTGCCGACCGACCTGGCCGACCTCGACGAGTACGTCGTCTCGCTGTGGCTGGTGAGTTTCGCCATCCTGTTCAAAGTCGACGACGACCTGTGGACGCGCCTGCTGGCCTGCATCGGCAACGAGGGCCGCGACGCGCTGTTCGAGGCGCTGGTGGCCACGCGCTCGCCGAACCGCAAGAAGGCGGCGAGCCTGCTGCACGCGGCGATCTTCCAGCCGCTGTACGACGCGATCGCCGCGGACGCGAAGTCGCGCGACGCGCTGGTCAAGCGCTACCTGAAGGCCTGGTACAAGGCGCTCAAGCCCACGTACTGGGTCGACTCGCACAAGGGTCCGAAGGGCGGCGGCTTCCTCGGCTACTGGGCCGTGGAGGTCGCGGGCGTCACGCAGGCCTTCGGCATGGACGACGCCGGCTGGCGCGACATGCCCTACTACCCGGAAGACCTGGTCACCCGGGCCTGAACGCCGGGCCGGTGCGCTAAGAACCCTTGTCGGACAGGCGCCGCGGCGCGGCAAGGTAGGATGACGGCCCGCTCCGGAGCCGTTCCCGTGACCCAGCCGCCGTACTACAAGCACCACGTCTTCTTCTGCCTCAACGAGCGTCCCGCCGGCGAGGACAGCTGCGCCCGCGTCGGCGCGCAGGCGGGCTTCGAGCGCTGCAAGTCGCGCGTGAAGAAGGAGGGCCTCGCCGGCCCGGGCGGCGTGCGCGTGAACAAGGCCGGCTGCCTCGACCGCTGCGCCGGCGGCCCGGTCGCCGTCGTCTATCCCGAAGGCACCTGGTACACCTACGTCGACGAGCAGGACATCGACGAGATCGTCGACTCCCACCTCAAGGGCGGCCGGCCCGTCGAGCGCCTGCTGCTGCCGCCGGAAATCGGCCGCTGACGCGAGCGCCGTCCCGTCATGAACGCCTTCACGAAGCGCGGCGAGATCGCCGGTCCCGCCGGGCTCCTGAGCGTCGCCGTCGACACCACGACCGATCTGCCCTCGCGCGGCCTGGCCGTGTTCTGCCATCCCCACCCGCTGCAGGGCGGAACGATGGACAACAAGGTCGTCACGACCGTCGCCCGCGGCCTGATGCAGCGCGGCTGGCGGGTGGTGCGCTTCAACTATCGCGGCGTCGGCGCCTCGCAGGGCACCTGGGACGAGGGCCGCGGCGAGGTCGACGATGCGCTCGCGGTGATCGCGGCCCACCGCGCCGCGGGCGAGCCGCTGGTGCTGGGCGGCTTCTCGTTCGGCGGCTACATCGCCTTGAGCGCGGCGATGAAACTTCCGGAGGCCGAGCGGCCTCGGAGACTGGTGCTCGTCGCCCCGTCGACCGTGAAGCACGAGGCGCCGCCGGCCACCGCCGCGGCCGCCGACACGCTGCTGATCCACGGCGAGGCCGACGACGTCGTGCCGCTCGCGGCCTCGCTCGACTGGGCGCGGCCGCAGGCGGTGCCCGTCGTCGTCGTCCCCGGCGCCGGGCATTTCTTCCATGGCCAGCTGCCCCTGCTGAAGTCCCTGGTGCTCCGACATTTCGCCGAGTGACGCCGTCACGCCTCCGATGAAGACACTGCTCCGCGCCGCGGGCCTGGCCTGCGCCGCATTGATCGCTCCCCTGCAGGCCGGCGCGCAGGCGCTGCCGCCCCCCGAGATCGCCGGCCGCGCCTACCTGCTGGTGGACATGAACGCCGACCAGGTGCTCGCCGAGCACGAGGCCGACGCGCCCGCCGATCCGGCGTCGCTGACCAAGCTGATGACGGCCTACATCGTGTTCGTCGCGCTGCACGACCACAAGCTGGCGCTGGACCAGCGGCTGCCCGTCTCGCAGCGCGCCTGGGCCGAGCGCAAGGGCGGCGGATCGCTGATGTTCATCGACCCGAAGATGACGCCGACGGTCGACGAGCTGCTGCAGGGCCTGATCGTCGACTCGGGCAACGATGCCGCGGTGGCGCTGGCCGAGGGCGTGGCGGGCAGTACCGACGCCTTCGTCGGGATGATGAACCGCCAGGCGCAGGCCTGGGGCCTGAAGAACACGACCTTCCGCAACGTCACCGGCCTGACCGAGGCGGGCCACCGCAGCACGGCGCGGGACATGGTCGCGATGGCGGAGCACATCGTCCGCGACTACCCCGAGTACTACCACTACTACGCGCAGCGAGACTACACGTTCAACAACATCCGCCAGGACAACCGCAACCTGCTGCTGGAGCGCGACCCGAGCGTGGACGGCATGAAGACGGGCTACACCGAGGCCGCCGGCTGGTGCCTGCTCGCGAGCGCGCAGCGCGACTTCCCGAACGGCAAGCGCCGCCTGATGGCCATCGTGATGGGCGCGGACTCGATGCAAGGCCGCGCCAACGAGACCCAGAAGCTCCTCAACTGGGGCTTCACGGCGTTCGACGATGTGCGCCTCGTCGAGGCCGGCAAGGCGGTGGCGACGGTGCCGGTGTGGAAGGGCCGGCAGGCGCAGGTGGGCATCGGCAGCGCGCAGGCGATCTACGTCGCCGTGCCCAAGGGCGAGGGCGACCGCCTGAAGACGCAGGTCGAGCGCACCGACCCGCTCGTCGCGCCGCTCGCCTCGGGCCAGCGTGTCGGCCAGCTGAAGGTGGCGACGGCTTCCGGCACCGCGATTGCCGCGATCCCCCTCACCGTCCTCGAGCCGGTGCCCGAGGCGGGCCTGTTCGGCCGCGCCTGGGATGCGCTGAGGCTCTGGATCAAGTAACCTGTCCGCCACGCGCCCCTCCCCGCCGCCGGGTGGTGCGGGCGCCCGTCCCGGAGGATCGACCATGGCTTCCTTGCCCGACACCCTGTGCTACCTCAATGGAGACTACCTTCCGTTGAACCAGGCCAAGGTCTCGGTCATGGACCGCGGCTTCGTGTTCGGCGACGGCGCCTACGAGGTGATCCCGGTCTACGACAGGCGCATGTTCCGCTTCGACGAGCACCTCGCGCGGCTCGCGCGCAGCCTCGGCAAGCTGGACATCGAGATCGACCTGGAGCGCGAGACCTGGCTCGGCCGCCTGCGCAAGCTGATCGCGGCATTCCCGTCCGGCGACCAGCTGCTCTACATCCAGGTCACGCGCGGCGTGGCGCCGCGCTCGCTCGTCGCGCCGCCGGGCCTCGAGCCGACGGTCTTCGCTTCCACCAGCGAGCGCGTCGCGCTGACGCCCGCGCAGCGCGCGCAGGGCCTGTCGTGCGTGACGGCGCGCGACTTCCGCTGGCAGCGCGGCGACATCAAGAGCACGTCGCTCCTGGGCAGCGTGCTCGCGCGCCGCGTCTCGGCCGACCAGGGCGCCGACGAGACCCTGCTGCTGCGCGACGACGAGCCCGCGGGCCCGTGGCTCACCGAGGGCGCTTCCAGCAACGCGTGGATCGTCCAGGAGGGGGCGCTGCTCGGCCCCACGCCGGGGCCGCGCGTGCTCGAAGGCGTGCGCGTCGAGCTCCTGCGCGAGCTCTGCGAGGAATGCGCCATCGCGTTCAACCTGCGCCCGGTCAGCGAAGCCGACCTGCGCGCCGCCGACGAGGTGCTGCTCAGCTCCGCCGGCAAGGAAATCGTCTCGGTCACGCGCCTGGACGGCGAGGCGGTCGGCCACGGCGCGTTGCGCGGCCGGCCGGGTCCGGTTTATGCCCGGCTCCACGAGGCCTACCAACGCGCGATCGAATCCCAGTCCCTTTGATAGACCCACGGTCCGCACCATGCACGAGATCCCGCCCGAGCAGTCGCTCATCGAATACCCCAGCGCGTTCCCCATCAAGGTGATGGGCCCGGTCGCGGAGGGCTTCGTCGAGGCGATCGTGGAGGTCGCAAGGCAGTTCGACCCGGAATTCGACGAAGCGACGGTGGAGATCCGGCCCAGCAAGGGGGGCAATTACCTGGGCATCACGATCACGGTCACGGCCACCAGCCGCCCGCAGCTGGACGAGTTGTACCGGACATTGACCACGCATCCGATGGTCAAGATCGTTCTGTGATGCAGGGAGACGGAACGCGAATCTCTCGAGACTTTGCATGCATCTCACCCGCAACGAGACCGAGAAATGCGTCATGGCGCGCATCGTCCGCCAGAAGCGGCTGCATCAGAAGAACTTCACGCTGCGGCAGTTCGGCACCTGGACGAAGGCCGAGGCGGCCGCTCGCAAGTGGGTGAAGGCGACGCTGGCCGAGCTGCCGCCGCCGATCAACATGAAGAACCGCATGACCTCGCGCAACACCTCGGGGGTCGTGGGCGTGCGGCTCGTGCACGCGGTGCGGCGGCGCGAGGACAAGGAGTACCCGGACTGGCGCTGGATCGCGTTCTGGCCGGGCTGCCCGAACTCGGGCGGGATCGGCTGGTCGGTCAACAAGTACGGCGACGAGCGGGCGTTCGTCAACGCGTGCCTCGCGCGCAAGCTGGAGAGCGTCGACCGCGCGGAGATCGACGAGGAGTACGACCGCTTCCGCACGACGCGCGACTACAAGCGGCTGCTCAGGCTCAAGCAGATCACGCCCGGCTGACCCCGCGCCGGATGACGCCGCGGCGCGCGCCGTAAGATGCCGGCGCGGCGTTTCGCCGTGCCCCGAGCCGCCCCGCATGCCTTCCCAGCCGGTTTCCGACGAGGCCCCGTCCACCGCCATCGCCGCCGCGCCGGTCGTCCGCCTTCTGGGCCGCGTCCCCTACGAGGCGACCGTCGAGGCCATGAAGGCGTTCACGGCCGCGCGCGACGAAAGCACGGCCGACGAGATCTGGATCGTCGAGCACGAACCCGTCTTCACCCAGGGCCTGGCCGGCAAGCCCGAGCACCTGCTCGCGCCCGGCGACATCCCCGTCGTGCAGACCAACCGGGGGGGACAGGTGACCTTCCACGGGCCGGGGCAGGTCGTCGGCTACCCGCTGGTCGACCTGCGGCGGCTGGGCATCTACGTCAAGGAATATGTCTTCCGCCTCGAGGAGGCGCTGCTGCGCACGCTCGCCGCGCAGGGCGTGACCGGGCACCGCGTGGCCGGCGCGCCGGGGATCTACGTGCGCATGGCCGACCCGTTCGGCCATGCCGCGCTCACCGGTCCGCGGCCGGGCGGCGATCCGTTCCGCGGCCTGGGCAAGGTCGCGGCCCTGGGCGTCAAGGTGAGCAACCACCGCACGTACCACGGCGTCGCCCTCAACGTGGCGATGGATCTGAGCCCCTTCGCGCGGATCAACCCGTGCGGTTATGCCGGGCTGCAGACGGTCGATCTCGCTACACTAGGGGTTTTCGCTGACTGGACGACCGTGGCCGAGGATCTCGGCCGGCGTCTTGCGGCGCAGTTCACCTGCTGACCCGGGCGGGCGGCGGCGCACGGGTCGGCGCCATCCGCGCGGCTCGCCGACAAGCCGCCCCGCCAGGAGCCCGATGTCCACCGAACCGAACGCCCCCGTCGCCGCTTCCGATGCCGCCGCGCCCGCCTACGACGCGAGCGCCAAGCAGAAGGCCCAGGCCAAGACCTCGCGCATCCCGATCAAGATCGTCCAGGCCGAGCAGCTGAAGAAGCCGGACTGGATCCGCGTGCGCGCCGCGACGCCGTCGAGCCGTTTCTACGAGATCAAGCAGATCCTGCGCGAGCACAAGCTGCACACGGTCTGCGAGGAGGCGTCCTGCCCCAACATCGGCGAGTGCTTCGGCAAGGGCACGGCCACGTTCATGATCATGGGCGACAAGTGCACGCGGCGCTGCCCGTTCTGCGACGTCGGCCACGGCCGCCCGGATCCGCTCGATCCCGAGGAGCCGCTGAACCTGGCGCGCACGATCGCGGCGCTGAAGCTGAAGTACGTCGTCATCACCAGCGTCGACCGCGACGACTTGCGCGACGGCGGCGCCGGCCACTTCGTCGAATGCATCCGCCAGGTGCGCGCGCTCTCGCCCGAGACGCGCATCGAGATCCTCGTGCCCGACTTCCGCGGCCGCGACGAGCGCGCGCTGGAGATCCTGAAGGCCGCGCCGCCCGACGTGATGAACCACAACCTCGAGACCGCGCCGCGGCTCTACAAGCAGGCGCGCCCGGGCAGCGACTACCAGTTCAGCCTCAACCTGCTGAAGAAGTTCAAGGCGCTGCACCCGGACGTCCCGACCAAGAGCGGCATCATGGTCGGCCTCGGCGAGACCGACGAGGAGATCCTGCAGGTCATGCGCGACATGCGCGCGCACGACATCGACATGATCACGATCGGCCAGTACCTTGCGCCGTCCGGCCACCACCTGCCGGTGATGCGCTACGTGCACCCGGACACGTTCCGCATGTTCGAGGAGAAGGCCGTCGAGATGGGCTTCACCCATGCCGCGGTCGGGGCGATGGTGCGTTCGAGCTACCACGCCGACAAGCAGGCCGAGCAGGCCGGCGTGCCGATCGACGTGCCGCGCACGGCGAAGGCGTCCGACCCGGTGGCCTGATCAGCCGTCCAGGAGTTGCGCCAGCCGGCGGTCGAGCTGGTCGAAGTCCGTCGGCCCGATCCAGCGCGCGACTTCGCGGCCCTGCCGGTCGATCAGCACCGTCGTCGGGGTCGCGTCGACATGGCCGAAGGCGGCGGCGACCTCCCCGGTGAGGTCGATCACCACGCCGAACGGCAGCGCCCGCGAGCGCGCGAAGGCGATGGCCTGGGCGGGCGGGTCGTAGCGCATGGAGACGGCCAGCGTGTCGAAACCCTTCGGTGCGAAGCGGCGCCAGGACTGTGCGAGCCGCGGCAGCTCGCGCGTGCAGGGGACGCAGTCGCTCGCCCAGAAATTCACGAGGACGACGTGCCCCCGCAGCTGCGCGAGGTGCTGCGCGCGGCCATCTAGCAGCGTGTAGCCGACGTCGGGTGCTTGCGGCGCATGGTCGCAGCCCGCTAGCATGGTGAATGCCAGCGCCGCGGCGATCCTGGCGGCGGTGCGGGCCGTTTTCATGGGGGACGATCGATGAGACGTCGCGAGTTTAACGTCGCCTCCGTGGCGATCCTGGTGGCGCGTGCGTTCCTGCCCGGCGGCTTCCTGGTCGCGGCGGGCGAGGCGCTCGCGCTCGGCGAATCCGAGGCCGCCGCGGGCGTGCGCGAGGCGCTGGAGCGCGGCGCGAACGGTGCCGTCGACCTGCTCGGCAGGCCCGGCGGCTTCCTCGACAACCCGAAGGTGCGCATCCCGCTGCCCGGCGCGCTGGACACGGCCGCCACGCTGCTGCGCAACCTCGGCCAGGGGCGGCGCGTCGACGAGCTGGTCGTGGCCATGAACCGCGCTGCCGAAGCCGCCGTGCCCGAGGCGCGGCCGCTGCTCGTCAACGCGGTCAAGACGATGTCGGTGGAGGACGCGGTGCGCATCGTGCGCGGCGGCGACACCTCGGTGACCGACTTCTTCGCCAGCAAGACGCGCCCCGCGCTGACCTCGCGCTTCCTGCCGATCGTCACGCGCGAGACGCAGAAGGTCTCGCTCGCCGAGAAGTACAACGCGGTGGCGTCCAAGGGCTCGGCGTTCGGACTCGTCCGGCCCGAGGACGCCAACGTGCAGCAGTACGTGACGCGCAAGGCGCTCGACGGCCTCTTCCTGATGATCGGCGAGGAGGAAAGGCGCATCCGCGCCGACCCGGTGGGCACCGGCAGCGCGCTGCTGAAGGCCGTCTTCGGCGGGCGCTGAGCCCAACGGCGTCAGCTGGTGCGCGAGAGCTCGTAGATCAGCGCCGACGGCAGCGACTGCGCGATCGCGTCGCGCCCGATGACGGCGCGCTGGCCCTCGGCCGGGCTGGACAGCTGCATCGAGCTGCCTTCCGCGGCGATCTCGATGAAGACGTAGTTGGCGACCTCGGCGACGAGGCTGGCGCGCAGCTTCTGGAAGCGCTCCGTGACCAGCACCGACTCGAAGACGATCGCGTGCGGCAGGGCGTCGCGGCAGAACTCCTCGGCTTCCTCGACGGTGTTGACGAAGTCGACCAGCAGGCCCATGTGGCGCAACGAGTCGCGGATCTGCGTACGCACGTCGCGGTTGCCCGCGATCACGAGGACGTGGCTGCCGGCGAGCGGCTTGGAGTTGTCCGAGACGCCGAAGCCCTGGTCGATCTCGACGACGCTCACGCCCTCGATCTGCTCGTTGATCGTGCGCGGGAACTCGAGGGTCAGGGTCGTTTCGTGCTCGGAGACGACGCGATCCATGACGAGGCTCAGCGTCCACGAGATCTGCTGCACCAGGCGCCAGGCCATGGAATCGAGCGCGGGCTGCGGCGCGGCGGCGTGGCGCGGGTCGGCGCCATCGCGCCCGGCGTGGGCGAAGCGGCAGGTCAGGCGCGCATAGGGCGGCCAGGCCTTGATGTCCAGCTTGAACTCGATGCTCGACTTCGCCAGGTCGAGGCCCCAGTCGACGACGGCCTGCAGCAGCGCATACAGCAAGGTCGCGTCGGCGACCACCTCGGCCGGCCGCAGCGCCTGGCGCAGCTCGATCTGGCGCGCGGCGGCCTCGCGACCGCGCTGCACGAGCACCTCGCGCAGCATCTGCGTCACGCTCACCTGCTCGGGCGTCTGGCGGATGCGACCCGACGCGAAGCGGGCGAGCTGCTGGCCGATCATGCCGGCCCGGCGCGCTCGCTCGATCTCCTCGCGCAGCTGCCGCAGCCCGGCGCGGTCGATCTTGCCGGTCGTCGCCAGCGCGGTGACGCGCTCCAGCGCGCTCGACAGGGGCAGGCCCACCTCGCTGCCGATCTGGCTCATGATCTCGCGCCAGTGCGCCTCGTCGGCCTCCGGTCGCTGTGCCTGCTGGACCGGGTCGGTCATGATCGGGTAGTTCGCTGCCATCGTCATCGCCATGATTCCTCCCTCCTCGCCGTGCAGGCCGAGGGCCGCCGGGGCCATTGTGCGCCGGATCGGCCAATCGTTACAAATTGTCTCCAAACCAGACCGGAGGTGGGCCATCTTGCAGTCGGTTACGAGGTTCTTCCATCCCCAAAGAGGAGGAGTCGCCGCCCAGGCCACGATCCTGCGGCTCGGCAAGACAAGGTTTTGGCTCCGAGCGGCAGGCGCCGCCGCCGTCGCCGCCGGGCTGGCGGGCTGCTCGCCCGCGTTGGACTGGCGCGACGTGCGCCTGCCCGACACCGCGCTGGTGACGCAGCTGCCCTGCAAGCCGGGCCGGTTCGGACGCAAGGTCGAGGTCGCGGGCCGGCCGCTGCAGCTGTTCATGCTGTCGTGCGAGGCCGGCGGCGTGACCTATGGCGTCGCCACGGCCGAGATCGGCGATCCGGCGCAGGTGCCCGCGGTGCTCGACGGGCTGGCGAGCGCGGCCGTGTCCGCCCTGCACGCGGCCGAACCGCGCTTCGCACCGTTTGCGATGGAGGGCGTGACGCCCTTCCATGAAAATGTGAGCGCTCGCCTCCATGGGGTGCGCCCCGACGGCCAGGCGGTCGAGGAATCGATCCGTGTCTTCGCGCGCGGCACGCGGGTCTTCCAGGCGAGCGCGATCGGCGCCGCCCTGCCCGATCCAGCCGTGCAGCCGTTCCACGAGGGCTTGCGCTTCGACCTGGAAAGAAAGGACGCCGGCCCCAGCTGATGCGGGTGCGCCCGTCCGGATTCCCTCGAAGTGTGCAAATCGGCCACGAAACCGCCCCCCCGATCGGGGAGACTTCCACATGCAGGCTAGGCTCGGCGGTGGACGGGGCCGATAATCATTCGTTTGCGTTTGTTCATCCAGTCGCCTGGATCTGAGCCGTGGCCGCCGTCCTGCTGATCGCCCATGCACCCCTCGCGTCCGCCTTGCGCGGCGTCGCCGGGCATTGCTTTGCCGAGAAGGGGCATCTCTTCGAGGCGGTCGACGTCGATCCCACGATGTCGGCCGACGACGCCGAGGCGCTCGCGCGCGCGGCGGTCGCGCGACTCGCGTCCCCCGAGGTGCTGATCCTCACCGACGTGTTCGGCGCCACGCCCTGCAACGCCGCCCAGCGGCTTGCCGACGGCGCGGCGGTGCGGGTGGTCGCGGGCGTGAACGTGCCGATGCTGTGGCGCTCGCTGTGCTACCTTGCCGAGCCGCTCGACGCGCTCGTCGCGCGCGCCGTCTCGGGCGCCACGCAGGGCGTCCTGCAGGTGGCCCAGACCCGGCCACAGAACCAGAACCCATCCATTTCATCGAATGATCCGGACCACGCTCGTCATCAGCAATAAGCTGGGCCTGCACGCCCGCGCCTCGGCCAAGCTCACAAAGCTGGCCACCAGTTTCAAGAGCGAGGTGTTCATGAGCCGCAACGGTCGTCGCGTGAACGCCAAGAGCATCATGGGCATCATGATGCTGGCAGCGGGCCTGGGCTCGGAAGTCGAGCTGGAGACCGAGGGCCCCGACGAGCAGGAGGCCAGCGACGCGATCCGCGCGCTGGTCGACGACAAGTTCGGCGAAGGGCAGTGAGGCCGCGCGCGGGCCGGATCCCGCGCGACCGGGACGAGAACGGCGCCGCGGCGGCGGATCAGGCCGCGAGGAAGTGGCGCCGGTAGCGCTCGGGCATGTCCGCGACGCGCGTGAGCATCGGCAGGTCGGCGGTGCCGAACTCCGGATCCCAGGCCGGCGCGCCCAGCACCTTCGCGCCCAGGCGCAGGTAGCCCTTGATCAGCGCGGGCGGCTCGACGTCCAGTCCTTGCTCGAGGTCGCCCACGGGCAGCGGCACTCGGGGGCGCACCTGCCACTCCAGACCCGCGAGGTGGGTCTCGCGCAGCTTGGCCCAGAGGCTCGCGGCGCAGTGGCCGCCGTCGCGCATCGACAGGCTCGCGCAGCCGATCACGGTCTCCATCCCGTTGCGCTCCATGAACTGCGCGAGCGCGCCCCACAGCGCGAGGATCACCCCGCCCGAGCGATGGTCCGGATGCACGCAGCTGCGGCCCAGTTCCACCATGCGCGGGCGCAGCGGGCGCAGGCGCGTGAGGTCGAACTCGGTGTCGCTGTAGAAGCTGCCGGCGCGCCGGGCGGCGGCGGGAGTCAGCAGGCGGTAGGTGCCGACGACCTGGCCCGGCTCGTCGGCCGCCGGGGTGGTGCGCACGATCAGGTGCTCGCAGAACTCGTCGAAGACGTCGATGTCGTGCCCCGCCGGCGCTCCGACCAGCGGGGTCGGCCGGGCGCCCATCTCTTCGACGAAGACCTGGTGACGCAGGCGCTGCGCGGCGCGCACGTCGTCGAGGTGGGTGGCCCAGACGGCGTGCAGCTGCGGCGCGACGTGCGAGCGCTGCGTGCGTCCGGCGGCGCGCTCGGGGCGGCGCAGGCCGTCCAGCGTCGCGGCGCCGATCGCGTTGCGCAATTCACTCATTCAATTCTCCCGAATCTACGGCGGTGATGGTCACGGGGGCGGATGACGATGCCGTGAACCGGCGGTGACGCGCCCATGACGGCGCTGCGTGCGGGGCACGGCCCGGCACGGCGCGGCCGGCTTGCGCTACATTGGCCGGATGGGCTTGCCGGGCCGCGGTGCGGCGGCGGGTGGTCAGGCGGAAAGGGGCTTCGTGAGCATTCAGGTGTTCGGTCTTCCCGTGTCGCGCGGCGTCGCGATCGGGCGCGCGGTGCTGGTGGCGTCCAGTCGCGTCGACGTCGCGCACTACTTCATCGAGCCGGCGCTGATCGAGGCGGAGGTGCTCCGCCTGCGCGCGGCGCGCGACCTCGTGGTCGAAGAACTCACCGCACTGAAGGAGGACGTGCCCGAGGACGCGCACGACGAGCTCGTCGCGCTGCTCGACGTCCACCTGATGCTGCTGCAGGACGAGACGCTCGCCGACGCGACGCGCCAGTGGATCGTCGAGCGCCACTACAACGCCGAGTGGGCGCTCTCGTCGCAGCTGGAGGTGATCGCGCGCCAGTTCGACGAGATGGAGGACGAGTACCTGCGCGACCGCAAGGGCGACCTCGAGCAGGTGGTCGAGCGCGTCATCGCTGCGCTGGGGCGTCTGGCGGGCGACTCGTTTGCCGAACCCCCGCCGCATTCGCCGCGCGACTTCGCTGGCGAGGATCCGCTCGTGCTCGTGGCCAACGACATCGCGCCGGCGGACATGCTGCGTTTCCGCCGGAGCGTCTTCACGGGCTTCGTCACCGACGTCGGAGGGCGCAATTCGCACACGGCCATCGTGGCGCGCAGCATGGACATCCCCGCCGTCGTCGGGGCCCGCGAGGCGAGCCGCATCGTCACGCAGGACGACTGGATCATCATCGACGGCGACGCCGGCGTCGTCATCGTCAATCCCTCACCGATCGTGCTCGAGGAATACCGCTTCCGCCAACGCCAGGTCGAGCTCGAGCGTGCACGCCTGGATCGCCTGCGCAATACCCCCGCGGTGACGATGGACGGGCAGGCGATCGAGCTGCTCGCCAACATCGAGCTGCCGAGCGACGTTCAGGCGGTGCTCGACGCGGGCGCAGTCGGCGTCGGCCTGTTCCGCAGCGAGTTCCTCTTCATGAACCGCAACGGCCGCCTGCCCGGCGAGGAGGAGCAGTACCAGGCCTACCGCCGCGTGGTCGAAGGGCTGGACGGGCTGCCGGTGACCATCCGCACGATCGACATCGGCGCCGACAAGCCGCTCGACCGCGACCAGGACGGCCGCGACCGCGACCACGCGCTGAACCCGGCTCTGGGCCTGCGCGCCATCCGCTGGAGCCTGTCCGAGCCGGAGATGTTCGGCGCACAGCTGCGCGCCATCCTCCGGGCGAGCGCGCTCGGCAAGGTGCGGCTGCTGGTGCCGATGGTGGCGCACCTGCGCGAGGCTCGCCTGGTGCTCGAGGCGATCGAGCGGGCGAAGGCGCAGCTTCGCGCGCGCGCGCAGGCGTACGTCGACGTGCAGGTCGGCGCCATGATCGAGGTGCCGGCGGCCGCCATCCTGCTGCCGTCGCTGCTGAAGTACTTCGACTTCATCTCGATCGGCACCAATGACCTGATCCAGTACACGCTGGCCATCGATCGCGCCGACGAATCGGTCTCGCACCTCTACGACCCATGGCATCCTGCCGTGCTGCAGCTGCTGTCGCAGACGATCGCGAAGGCCAACGAGCTGGGCAAGGAGGTCTGCGTCTGCGGCGAGATGGCTGGCGACCCGGCGTTCACCGAGCTGTTGCTGGGGATGGGACTGCGCAGCTTCTCGATGCATCCGACGCAGGTGTCCTCGATCAAGAAGCGCATCCTGCGCGTCGATACGAAGGCGTGGAGCGAGCGCATCGACCTGATCGTCAACGCGGACGATCCACAGGCCATCTGCGCCCGGCTGCATACGGCTGCCCCGGCACCGGACGGCGCCTGAGGCGGGCGGAAGCCCGCTCAACTTTTTCGCGGAAGGGGCTTGCGCTCCGACAAAGGGGTGTCCTAGAATAGCAGGCTCCGCTGATCGAAAGACGGCGGAGGGAGCGAGAAGCTCGGTGATTGCGAAAGCGATCGGCGTTGAAAGACGAAATAACCGAGCAGTTGACAAGGTTTTAAAAACAAGTCAAAATCTTATTTCTCTGCTGATCACTGGTCGGCAACGCAGCGAAAGCCGCGAAGTTCTTTAAAAATCAACAGCCGATAAGCGTGGGCGTTTGAAGGCGAGTGCCAAGAGTCCTTCGGGATTCGAAGTCATATGACTTTAAACGCTCATGGAAATTGAAGATAGCTTGCAAAAGTTTCTTCGATTCCTTTATG
>DASVLN010000116.1:0-2629 GCA_036384855.1 Burkholderiaceae bacterium
GCCAGCGCCAGCCCCGCCGCGCCCGCCGGCCCGCAGCCGGTCAAGGTCAAGTCGCGCGACGGCAGCTTCGACGGCGAGATGATCGGCACGCCCGCCCCGGGCAGCAAGTTCGCCAAGGTCAAGATCGGCATGGAGTTCAACGAGGTCTCGGCGCTGATCGGCGGCCCGAGCAGCCTCGACTCGCACGAGACCGGCAAGCGCTGGATCCCGTTCTACTTCGGCAACGACGCGCGCCGCATGGAAGCGATCTACAACGGCGAAGGCTGCCTGACCTTCACGGCCGGCAACGTCTGGGGCGGCGGCGGCAACGAGCTGATCCGCATCACCGCCGACCCGACCGGCAAGCTCTGCAAGGACGAGTGATCGCTCCGCGCCGGCCTTCCCGGGCCGCGCAACTGGACGGCGCCGCGGCCTTCGCCCGGCGCCGTCTTGCTTTCCGGAATGCCTGCCTGGCGACGGCGCTCAGTCTTGGAACGGCGCCCGTCCCGTCGCCTTGCGCCATGCCAGCACCGGCAGCCGCAGCGCGAACTCCAGCATCAGGCGCAGGTGCATCCACGTGAGCAGCACGTTGTCGCGCCCGTAGCGGAAGTGCGAGACGCCGCCTTCCTCGGCGGTGAGGTACTTGACCGGCGCATCGACGTTGACCGGCTTGACGCCGCGCCACGCGAGCCGCACGACGGCCTCGGTGTCGAAGTCGAAGCGGCGCATCCAGGGCTGGCGCGCCATCACCGCGATCAGGTCGTCGACCGGGTAGACGCGGAAGCCGTACAGCGAGTCGGCGACGCCGGCGCCCAGGGTCTCCAGGTTGGTCCACCAGTTGGAGACGCGGCGCCCGCGCACGCGCAGCAGCGGCGCGCTGGCGTCGAAGACGGGGCGGCCGAGCACCATGGTCTCGGGACGCTCGATCGAGTCCAGCATGAAGCGCGGGATCAGCGACGCGGGATGCTGGCCGTCGGAGTCCATCGTCAGCGCGTGCGTGAAGCCCGCCGCGCGCGCCTCGCGCAGGCCGTGCAGCACCGCCGCGCCCTTGCCCTGGTTGCGCGGCAGCACCAGCACGCGCAGGCCGGGATCGGCGGCGGCCATGTCCTGCAGCGCGCGGCCGGTGCCGTCGGTGGAGCCGTCGACGACCACCCACACCGGGTTCCAGCGGGCGCGCGCGTCGCGCACGGTCTCGAGCACCTTGGGGCCGGTGTTGTAGCTCGGGATGAGGACGAGGTGGGTGCGGGACGGCGTCGAGCTCATGGCGTCGGCACGGCGTCCTCGCGCCGCGCAGGCAGGGCCACGCGGGCGGTGGCCGGCTGGAGGTTGGCGGCGAAGTACTGCTCGATCTCGCGCAGCAGCGCGTCGGCGTCGCGCGCCGGCTGGTAGCGGCGGCCGAGACGGACGCGGTAGACCATGGGCAGCGGCGGCAGCCGCCAGATCGGCCAGCCCTTGCGCAGGTAAGGCGAGTCGGTCTCGATGAAGACGGTCTGGATGGGCGCGCCGGCCAGCTTGGCGATGGTCGTCGCGCCCGGGCAGAAGCGGTCGACGCTCGGGCCGGTCGTGCGCGTGCCCTCGGGGAACAGCACCAGCTGTCCGCCCGACTTCAGGTCCTGCACCGCGAGCTTCACGAGCTTGCGCGGCGAGTCGTTGCGGATGTAGCGCGCCAGCCGCGCCCCCGCGCCGAGGAAGACGTTGCGCTGCAGCTCGGCCTTCATGATGCAGGCGCCGCGCGGCAGCCGCGCGATCAGGATCAGCGCGTCCAGCATGCTCGGGTGGTTGGCGACGACGATCAGGCCGCGCTCGTCGCGCAGCGCGTCGAGCGCCTGCGATTCGATGCGCAGCATCCCCGACCAGCCGGCGAGCCGCCAGAAGAACGCATAGCCACGCGCGATGCCCGCGCGTCCGATCGCCTTGCCGCGCTCGCGCGGCAGCAGCGGGTACAAGAGCATCGCGATCGCGCACCAGCCCAGCGAGATCGCGCCGAGGATGGCGAGCATGAAGTACAGCGCCAGCGTCAGCGGCACCGCCAGCAGCGTCCTCACGGGGCGTCCCCCGCCGCGGCACGCGCCTGCCGCAGGTCGACGCCCGGCTCGACCGGCGCCGCGCGCAGGACGCCCGCCGCGAAGCCGTGGGCCTCGATCTCCACCAGCAGGTCGGAGCGGCAGATGTCCGCTCGCACGTAGACCGCGCCGCGGGCGGCCGGCGAGCCGGCGCCGACCGCCTCCTCGAAGGTCGCGCGCACGAGGGCGAGATCCCCGGGCCGGCGCACGTAGACCACGCAGTCGAGGGCCGGCAGCTCGAAGACGGCGCTGCCGCGCGCGTTCGCGCCGGCGATCACGGTCTGCAGGTTGACGAGCGTCTCGCGCGTCTGGGCGAGGACGTCGCCGGCATGCACCGTCTGGTGGCCGACGATGCTGGCGGTGCCGGAGACGAACAACGCGACCTCGCTCGCGTCGGCCTGTACCGCGGCCGCGCGCGAGAACGTCGGGCTGCGCGGCCCGTACGTCACCGGGTAGTTGTACGCCGAGACCTGGCGCGGGTTCTCGATCGGCTGCGGCGGGACGCGGCCGGCGAGCACGCGCACGCACAGCGGCCCCGCGCCGGCGCCGATCGCGCAGGCCGCGGGCGCGCCCTCGAAGGCGGCCGC
>DASVLN010000117.1:0-4516 GCA_036384855.1 Burkholderiaceae bacterium
CCAGTACGGCTCGATGCTCTGGCGTGAGCGTCGGCGGTCGTCCGCCCTGTCTCGGCTTGTCGTTCATCAGTCACCTCGCAACTTCAGCTATTGTGCAAGCTGTAGCGTGTGAAGTGTTGATTTCAGCTACACCCTCTGAGGCCCGCCACCCCGTCGGCGCGCCACGGGACGCGGCAGGGCGCGCCCCGATGACGACCCTCCCCAGGAGACAGCAGCGATGACCCCCCTTCCATGGAAAGGCGGCCGGCCGGTCGCCTCGGCGATCGCCACGGCGCTCGCCTTGACGATCGCCGGATGCGGCGGCGGCGATGCCGCGGCCCCGGCGCAGGCGCAGGAGACGACGCAGGCCGCCGCGACGGCCGCGACCCAGGCTGCTTCCGCGCCGGCTCCGCTGCCGCAGCTCGCCGACTGGCCGAAGCTCGGCAGCGCCTTCCCCAAGGAACCCGACATCGAGGCCCGTGTCGACGCGCTGCTCGGGCAGATGACGCTCGAAGAGAAGGTCGGCCAGATGACCCAGGCCGAGATCCAGTACGTGACGCCGGCCGAGGTGCTGCAGTACCACCTGGGCTCCGTGCTCAACGGCGGCGGCTCCTGGCCCGGCGGCGACAAGGGCGCGCCGGTGCAGGCCTGGCTCGACATGGCCGACGGCCTGTGGACCGCGGCGATGAGCGACCGCCTGCACATCCCGCTGCTGTGGGGCACGGACGCCGTGCACGGGCACAACAACGTCAAGGGCGCGACGATGTTCCCGCAGAACATCGGGCTGGGCGCGATGCGCGACCCCGAGCTGATGGGGCGCATCGGCAAGGTGACGGCGCTGGAGGTCGCGCGCACCGGCATCGACTGGGCCTTCGGGCCGACCGTCGCCGTGGTGCGCGACGACCGCTGGGGCCGTACCTACGAGGGGTATTCCGAAGACCCCGAGGTGCAGCAGTCCTACGCCGGCCGCGTGGTCACCGGCATGCAGGGCCGCCTGCGCAAGGACGCCGCGGTCAACCAGAAGGTCATCGCGACCGCCAAGCATTTCCTCGGCGACGGCGGCACGACGAACGGCACCGACCAGGGCGTCACGGTGGCGACCGAAGCGCAGCTGATCAACATCCACGGCCGCGGCTACTACTCGGCGATCCAGGCCGGCGTGCAGGCCATCATGGTCTCGTACAGCAGCTGGCAGGACGCAGCCCAGGGCCCGGACGCCAAGGCGCTGAAGATGCACGGCAACCAGTACCTGCTGACCGACGTGCTGAAGAACAAGATGGGCTTCGACGGCATCGTCGTCACCGACTGGAACGGCATCGGCCAGGTCAAGACGACCAACAGCTCGTCGCCGCGCGACTGCACCACCAACGACTGCCCGCAGGCCATCAACGCCGGCGTCGACATGGTGATGGCGCCGACGCGCGCGGACTGGATCCCCTTCATCGCGAACACGATCGCGAGCGTGAAGGCGGGCGAGATCCCGATGTCTCGCATCGACGACGCCGTGCGCCGCATCCTGCGCGTCAAGCTGCGCATGGGCCTGATGGACCGGCCCAAGCCCTCGCTGCGCAACGCGTCGCACGCGATCGGCACGCCCGAGGACCGCGCGGTGGCGCGCGAGGCGGTGCGCAAGTCCATCGTGCTGCTGAAGAACAACGGCTCGGCCCTGCCGATCGCCCGGGGCGCGAAGATCCTCGTCGCCGGCAAGAG
Organism: Burkholderiaceae bacterium; assembly: GCA_036384855.1. Lineage (GTDB taxonomy): Bacteria > Pseudomonadota > Gammaproteobacteria > Burkholderiales > Burkholderiaceae_C > Scleromatobacter. The sequence continues at coordinate 1,690 of DASVLN010000117.1, forward strand.
CGCGGACAGCCTCGCCAACCAGGCGGGCGGCTGGTCGATCACCTGGCAGGGCGGCAACGCGAACGCGGACTTCGGCGGCGGCACCACGCTGTGGGGCGCGGTGCAGAAGGTCGCGCCACAGGCGGTGCTCGACCCGAGCCCCGACGCGAAGCTCGCCGACCCGAGCGTCGACGTCGCGATCGTGGCCATCGGCGAGACGCCCTACGCGGAGGGCGCCGGCGACATCGGGCCGTCGAAGACCCTGGAGCTCGCCAAGCTGCATCCCGAGGACGTCGCGCTGCTGAACGCGCTGCGGGCCAAAGGCGTGAAGAGGATCGTCACGGTGCTGTACTCGGGCCGCCCGCTGTATGTCGACCAGGAGCTGAACCGCTCCGACGCCTTCGTCGCCGCGTTCCTGCCCGGCACCGAAGGCGACGGCCTCGCGGACGTCCTGTTCCAGAAGGCCGGCGGCGGCACCAACTTCGACTTCAACGGCAAGCTGTCTTACTCGTGGCCAAGGTCCGCCTGCCAGACCAGCCAGGACCGATTCGCCCCGGACTACTCGCCGCTGTACGCGTACGGATACGGGTTGACGTATGCATCGCACGTCGTCCAAGGCCAGTACGACGAGACCAGCGCGACCCACGGCTGCGGCCAGTCCGACCCCGGCAGCGCGACCCAGCCGCTGGCGATCTTCGACCGCACGAACCAGGGCAACTGGCAGATGCAGGTCGGCGCATCGAGCAACTGGGACGTGCCCGTCGCGCTGTCGACCGCGTCCACCACGACGACGCCGGGCGGCGAGATCTCGGCGGTGCCGGTCGACGACCAGAACGGCATCCAGTGGGCCGCGCTGCTCGTGACCTGGAACAACGCCTACGGCGAGTTCTTCTCGCAGGACGCCGCGAACAGCAAGGTCGACCTCTCGGCCTACGCCGGCACCGCAGGCTCGCTCGCGTTCGACATCAAGGTGCTGCAGGCGCCCACCGACGCCGTGAACCTGCGCCTGGACTGCAACTACCCCTGCCGCGGCCAGGCCGACGCGACGGCCGCCGTGAAGGCGCTGGGCGTGGGCACCTGGGGCACGCTGAGCGTCTCGCTCGACTGCCTGGCCGAGCGCGGGGCCGACCTGGGCATCATCAACCGGCCCTTCCTCATGAGCTCCAGCGGCCGCTTCCAGGCCGCGATCGCCAACATCCGCTGGGAGCCGAACAAGCCGGGCAACGTGAGCTGCACGTCCCCGAAGGTGCCCTTGGACGCGGATGCCGACGTGTACGTGGACGGGGTATCCAACACCGACCTGTTCGACCCGCCGCGCGTGTGGACATCGGGCGGCAGCGGCACCGCGACGCTGGACACCCAGTTCGTCGCCGAGGACGGTCGCAAGGTGCTGGACGTGCGCATCGCCAACCAGCTCGAGACCGGGGGCAATGCGGGCTTCGCGATCGACGCCAAGGCCGGCACGCAGCTGGACGTCTCGGCGATGGCGGCCACCGGCGGGGTCGAGTACGACGTGCGCGTCCTGGACTACGGCGGCATGACGCAGGGCTTCTGGACGAAGCTCGTGTGCAACAGCGCGCCCGACTCGTGCCGCACCGGCGACCTGAAGGATCTCATCGGCCGCCCGCCGCTCGGCACCTGGCTGCACGTGAAGCTGCCCTACAGCGACCCGAGCTACGCGGCGAACGGCTGGGATCCGGGCAAGCTCACTTCCGGTGTCGAGGTGCTGCCCGCCTGGGGCGACCAGGCCGGCTCGATCCACTACCAGCTGCGCGACATCCGCGTGAAGAAGAACCTGCACTGAGAGGCTCCGCCATGAAAGCGATCCGCACCCTCCTCGCCTCGGCCGCGCTCGTCGCCGCCGGCTCGCTCGCCCACGCCGCGCCCGTCGCGGTGACCGGCTCCAACCACGCCTTCGGCGACGCGTTCGACGTCCCGGCCTCCGCGTTCGACACCGGCGCCGATCCCGACATCGACGACGCGGCCACCGTGCCGCACGCCTCCGTCGTCGACCTCGCCGCGGGGCCGCTGGACTACTACCGCGTCACGCTGGCCGCGGCCGGAACGCTGACGCTGGACGTCGACTACGGCGACGGCTGGGATCACGCCGGCCTCGCCCTCGACACGAAGCTCGCCGTCTGGACGTCCGGCGGCGCGCTGCTGGCGGTCGACGACGACGACCCGCGACCCTGGGGTTTCCCGGGACCGTCGGCCGACGCCGGCAGCTCCTCGACGCTCGATCCCTGGCTGCAGTTGGGCGGACTGGCCGCGGGCAGCTACGTGATCGGCGTCGCGTACTCCGGCGCGGACGCCGCGGACGGTGGCTGGCTGCCGGGTGGCGAGATACCCCCTGGGGGCATGTACGAGCTCAACGTCTCGGTCGGCCCGTCAAGCGCCCCGGTTCCCGAGCCCGCGCCCGCGCTCGCCTGGGTCGCGGGCGCGCTGACCCTGGCGCTGGCGCGTCGGCGGCAGGGTCGCTGAGCCGAGGCGGCAGTTCCGGATCGAAGGCCTTTCCGATCGCGCCCGGCGTGCCCGGGGCGCGGTCAGGCGGGCGAGCGTCGCGAAGCCGCTGCGACGACCGCGGCTGCCTCGCGCGCGGACGCGACGTCCAGCACCAGCGCGAGCTCCTCCAGGCATTCCTGCAAGGCGCACAACACGCATGCGAGCTCGACCAGCGCGAGGACGAGCTCGCAGCGTTCGCAGCGCGCCGCGCCGACGGGCGCCTCATCCATGCGCCGTCCCGGCATCGCGTACCGCGTCCTGCGCGAGCACGGTCGCGTCGCGGGCCGCCTCGTCGACCTGCGCGGCCGCGCGAGATTCGCGCATCAGCCATTCGAGCGCACGCGCG
>DASVLN010000118.1:0-3159 GCA_036384855.1 Burkholderiaceae bacterium
CGCCGCGTCCGCCGCGCCGGCGGCCGGCGCGCAGCTCAGGCTTGTCGGTCCCGCGAGCGTCCGCGCTGGCGAGAGCTTCGACGTCACGCTCGACCTGGACGCCGCCGCCGCGCTGCGCGGCATGCCGGTGCAGCTCTCGTACGACCGCGCGCACCTGGCGCTCGAGACGATCGAGGAAGGCGGCTACTTCGCGCAGGACGGCGCGCGCACCAGCTTCACGCAGAACATCCAGGCCGCCGAGGGCATCGCGCGCGCCGGCGTACTGCGCAACGCGGCCACCAGCGTCGCCGGCCACGGCACGGTCTACAAGCTGCGCTTCAAGGCGTTGGCGGCCGGCGGCGGCACGATCGCCGTGACCGGCGTCAATCCCATCGGGCTGGGCGGCGAGGTCGCGGTCGCGACGCCTGCGCCGCTGGCGGTCGCGGTGAAGTGAGCATGCGAGCGCGGCGCGGCTTCTCGCTGGTCGAGCTGATGGCGGTGCTGGCGATCCTCGCGGTGCTCGCCTGGGCGATCCTGCCGCTGGCGGAGGTGTCGCGCGAGCGCGAGCGCGAGCACGAGCTGCAGCGCGCGCTGTGGCAGATCCGCGATGCGATCGACGCCTACAAGAAGGTCTCGGACGCGTCGATGCCGGCGTCGGCGCCGCGCGCGGGCGGCGTGTCGGGCTATCCGCCGACGCTGGCGGCGCTGGTGCAGGGCCTGCCCGATCCGCAGGCGAGCGGCCGCACGATCTACTTCCTGCGCCGCGTCCCGCGCGATCCGTTCGCGCCCGACGCGCTGCCCGCGGATCAGACCTGGGGCCTGCGCTCGTTCGCGAGTCCCGCCGACGCGCCTGCGCCCGGCGCGGACGTGTATGACGTCCATTCGCTCGCCGAAGGCACGGGCCTGAACGGCGTGCCGCTGCGGCAGTGGTGACCATGGCCACCCGCCGCCACCGCGCCCGCGGCTTCACGCTGATCGAGCTCCTCGTGGTGATGGCCGTCATCGGCCTGCTGCTGTCGATCGCCGCGCCGCGCTTCGTGCAGCGGGTCGACCAGTCGCGCGACGTCGTGCTGCGCCACAACCTGGCCGGGCTGCGCGCGGCGATCGACGAGTTCCACACGGACAAGGGCCGCTACCCGAAGACGCTGCAGGAGCTGGTCGACCAGCGCTACCTGCGCTCGGTGCCGGTCGACCCGTTGACGGAGCGCGCCGATACCTGGCGCATGGTGCCGCAGCCGGACGCGACCGAGGCGGCCTGGTTCGACGTGCACAGCGGCGCGCCCGGCGTCGCGGGCGACGGGACGACGTATGCAAGCTGGTGAGCGCGGCCGCCCGCCGGCGGGATTCGTCTATTTTGCGTTGCTCGCGATCCTGGCCATCCTGGCGATCGGGCTGGCCGCGGTTGGCACGCGCTGGAGCGACCGCGCGCAGCGCGAGCGCGAGCGGCAGCTGCTGCGCGTCGGCCGCCTCTATGCCGAGGCCATCGACGCGTACCATCACGGCTCGCCGGGCAGCGACAAGACCTGGCCGCGCGAGATCGACGACCTGCTGCTCGACCCGCGCATGCTGGGCACCGTGCGCTACCTGCGCGCCGCCTACACCGACCCGATGATGCCGGGCGCGCCATTCGGCCTGGTGCGTGCGGCCGACGGCACGATCCGCGGCGTCTACAGCACCAGCACGGCGCAGCCGTTCACGCAGGTGACGGTGGACCTCGGCGTCACGACGCTCGCGCCCGCGCACCGCTACGCCGACTGGCAATTCGTCCCGAAGGAAGATTCATGACCCGACATTCCCGGCCGCACGCCGCATCCCGAGGCTTCACGCTGATGGAGCTGCTGGTCGTGATCCTGATCATCGGCCTGCTCACGGGCATCGTGGGGCCGCGCCTGCTGGGCCAGATCTCACGCTCGGAGGTGACGACCGCCCGCGCGCAGATGGACGCCTTCGACAAGGCGTTGCAGGCCTACCGGCTGGATTGCGGGCACTTCCCGTCGAGCTCCCAGGGCCTGCAGGCGCTCGTCACCCAGCCTGCCGACGAGACGCGCTGGCACGGCCCCTACCTGCAGGGCACCGTGCCGGTAGATCCGTGGGGCACGCCGTACCAGTACCGCTCGCCCGGCACCAGCGGCAAGGACTTCGACCTCGTGAGCCTCGGCCACGACCGCGCGCCCGGCGGCACCGGCGACGACGCGGACATCGTCCGCTGACCGGGCCCCGGAGCCTCGATGTCCGCCCCCGCCCCCGCCACCGCGTTCGATGTTCGCGTGCTGCGCCCCGGCACGTCGGCGGTCGAGACGCTCCGCCTGGAGGCAGGCTCCGAGGCCGAGCTGCGCGCGCGCCTGTCCGCGGCGGGCGACGTTGTCGTCGGACTGAAGCGCGCGTCGGCGGCGGCACGGGGCGACGCGCCGACCCGCGGCCTCGGGGAACGGCGCTTCGACGTCGGCTGGTGGTGCCGCGAGCTGCGCACGCTGCTGCTGGCGGGCATGACGGCGGTGGAGGCGATCGAGACACTGGCCGCCGGCCGCCACGACGCCGAGCGCGCCCGCATCCACGCGATGCTGCTGGAGGCGCTGCGCCAGGGCAAGTCGCTCTCGAAGGCGATGGCCGCCACCGGCGCCTTCCCCGCGGTGCTGGTCGCGGGCGTGACGGCCAGCGAGCGCACCAGCACGCTGCCCGCGGCGCTGGAGGACTTCCTGCGCTACGACAGCCTGCTGCGCAAGCTGCGCCAGCAGCTGGTGAGCGCGGCGATCTACCCGGCCGTCGTCGTCACGCTGGGCGGCGCGATCTGCCTGTTCCTGCTGCTGTTCGTCGTGCCGCGCTTCTCGCGCATGTACGCCGACCTGCACGGCCCCGTGAGCGGCGCGACGGAGATCGTGCTGTGGGTGAGCCGCGCGGTGCAGGATCGCTGGCCGCTGCTCGCCGCGGGCGCCGCCGGGCTCGCGGTGGCGGGGCTGGCGGCTTGGCGCGCCGGATGGATCGCGCGCGCCGGGATGGTGATCGTCGACGCGGTGCCGCTGCTCGCGCGGCAGTGGCGCGAATTCCGCCTCGCCAAGCTGTACCAGGCGCTCGCGCTGATGGTCAAGGGCGGCTACGCCTTCGACGAGGCGCTGCAGGTCTGCGCCGGCCTGGACGGCGGCGCGCGCATGGCCGCACGCGTCGCCGAGGTGCGCGCCGCGA
>DASVLN010000119.1:0-1638 GCA_036384855.1 Burkholderiaceae bacterium
TAGAGGTTCGCGCAGTGCCCCGGCTCGGCCGGCGTGCGGGTGATGGTGCCGCCCTTGGGCACGCACTGGTCGGGCGGCAGCGGCGCGCGCGCCTCGACGTGGGCCACCAGCAGGTCGAACGCCGCCTGCGCCTGCGGCTCGATCAGCGCGAGCTGCGGGAAGGTGTCCTGGAACGTCTCGATGTGGTTGCCGTTCTGGATCTCGTAGAGGCGGTAGTCGGCGTCCGCGGCGCCCTCGTGGTTCCACCAGCCGGCGTGGCCGTCGTGGCCGTGCGCCGCGCGCTCCTCGGCCACCTTGCGGGCGTAGGCGCGGGCGTGATGGTCGATCGGCAGCAGGCCGTCCATCGTGCCGGCGACCGTCACGAGCGGCCGCTGGATCCGCCCGGTGGTCGCGAACGAGGCCATCTCCGCGCCGACGTCCGACGCCGACAGCCGTGCGACATAGTTGTAGTTGCCGGTGCCGGCGCCGTAGGTGTCGTAGGCCGGGTCGAGCCGCTTCTGCCATTGGCACTGGGTCACTTCCCAGAACTGCGCCCAGTAGCTCGTCCACAGCGAGGACGTCGGGCTCGCGACGATGTCGGGCGGATAGCCGGCGGCCAGCAGGTTCTTCGCCGCCGTGCTGGTCGGCGAGAGGCCGCCGGCGACGTAGTCGGGGAAGTTCAGCACCGCAGCCGGCAGGTCGGTCAGCAGGTTGGGCGCGTGCGGGTCGACGAAGGTGCCTTCCCAGTCGACGCCGCCGTCGAACAGCTCGGGCGCGGTCTCCATCGCGCGGCGCACCTGGTAGCCGCCGTTGGACGTGCCGACCGCGTACGTGAACCGCGGCGGGCGGCCGTAACCCGCGGCGACCCCCGCGCGCGCCAGCTTCGCGGCCTCGACCATGAAGCGCTGCCAGCGCGCGAAGGGCTGGCCAGGGCCGTTGTCGAAGAAGTCGACGTAGACGGTCGAGGTCGGGTTGAGGCGGCAGCCCAGCGGATCCGTCGCGCTGGACAGCCGCAGGTTGAGCACGCCCTTGTTCTGCGAGGCGTAGGCATAGCCCTTCTGCAGGACGTAGTCGCTCCAGGCGAAGTCGCCGTTGAATTCGCTGCGCGTGCCCGACGCGCCGGCGACGACGAGCCGCCCGTTCCAGTCGGCCGGCAGGCGCAGGAGGAAGCGCGCCTGGCCGGTCGGGTCGGAGGCGATGCGCGCCTGCAGCTGGATGCCGGGCACGGCCTTGGTCACCGGTGTGCGCTTGGCGGCGCTCGGCGCGATCGTCGCGCGGTCGGTCTGGGGCGTGAACGCGAACGGCGGCAGGCCGGGGATCGAGTCGTTGGCGGGCGTCGTCGCCGGGTTGTTGGTCGTCAGGTCGGGGCTGTCGACGCAGGTCGCGTCGGCCAGCTCCGGGCCGAGCTGGCGCAGCACGCGCTCGCACACGGAGGCGGCGTTCGCGGCGCCGGGGGCGAGGCTCGCGGCGAGCAGCGCGGCGCTCGCGAGGACGGTGCGGCAGGACGGCTTCATCGAGATCTCCCGTGCGGCGTCGAAATGCGGCGGACAGTAGCGCGCCGAGCCGGCCAGCGCAAGGGCCGACCGCGATGCGTGGGCTTTGGCGTCGTCGCCCTGCCCGTCCTCAGCGCAAGCGTCGCCGGACCCCGGCCCCCTCGCG
>DASVLN010000120.1:0-1814 GCA_036384855.1 Burkholderiaceae bacterium
GGCGCGTGCCGCGGCCGCCGCGCCGTCGGCGCCCGCCTCGACGCCCTCCCTCCTGCCGCCGCCGAGCAAGTCGGGCATCCAGTTCTGACGACCGCCGCGCCGGCGCCCGGCCTGACGTCGGGCGCGGCGCCGGCGCGACGAAATGCCGCGCTCGCTTCCGGACGAAGCCGCCATGGCCGACCGGCGCGAAGTATGCTTGACGCCCGATGGCGATCCGCTGGCTGCAACCCGACACTCCGCTGCCTCCCACCTCGGAGGCGCTGGCGGCAGACTCCGAGGCGCCCGGCCTGCTCGCGGCCGGTGGCGGCTTGGCGATCGCCCGGCTGCGCGACGCGTACGCACACGGCGTGTTTCCCTGGTACAGCCCCGGCCAGCCGGTGCTCTGGTGGTCGCCCGACCCGCGCATGGTGCTGCGCACGGACGCGTTCCGCATGTCGCACTCGCTGCGCAAGACGCTGCGCCGCTTCCTGCGCACGCCCGGCTGCGAGCTGCGCTTCGACCACGACGTGGCGCGCGTGATGCGCTGCTGCGCCGAGACGCCCCGCGACGGCCAGGACGGCACCTGGATCGTTCCCGAGATGCAGCTTGCCTACGCCGACTGGGCGCGCGCCGGCGACGTCCACAGCATCGAGACCTGGATCGACGGCGAGCTCGTCGGCGGCCTGTACGGCGTGAACCTCGGACGCATGATGTTCGGCGAGTCGATGTTCTCGCACCGCACCGATGCCTCCAAGGTCGCGCTGGCGGCGCTGGTCGCGTTCTGCCGCAGCCATGGCATGCCGGTGATCGACTGCCAGCAGGCCACGGGCCACCTGGCAAGCCTGGGCGCGGCGCCGATCCCGCGCGACGAGTTCGAGCGCGAGGTGCACGCCCTCGTCGCCCGTGCGCCCGCGCCGGCCTGGACCTATGATGTCCGCATCTGGGAGGCGCTGGACCTGCATGCCGCGCCCGCCCACGCGCCTTCCGCCACGCCGGCCCGCGCCGCCGCGCCGACTGCCGCCCATTCCTCGTGATCCCGTCGTGACCCATCCGAAGGAAGCCCCGTTCGCGTCGCTGCAGTTCTATGCGACCGCGCCCTACCCCTGCAGCTACCTGCCCGGGCGGATGGCGCGCTCGCAGGTCGCCACGCCGGGGCACCTGATCCACGCCGAGGCCTACTCCGCGCTCGTCGCCACCGGCTTCCGGCGCAGCGGCGTCTTCACCTACCGGCCCTACTGCGACCGCTGCCGCGCCTGCGTGCCGATGCGCGTGCCCGTGGCCGGCTTCCGGCCCTCGCGAAGCCAGCGACGCGCGTGGACGGCGCACGCCGACCTCAAGGTGCGCGTGATGCGGCTCGCCTTCGTGCCGGAGCACTACGACCTCTACCTGCGCTACCAGGCGGGCCGTCACGCCGGCGGCGGCATGGACCACGACAGCGTCGACCAGTACACGCAGTTCCTGCTGCAGAGCCGCGTCAACACGCGCCTGATCGAGTTCCGCGCCCCCGATGTGGACGGCGAGCCCGGCGCGCTGCGCATGGTGGCGATCGCCGACATCCTCAGCGACGGGCTGTCCGCCGTCTACACGTTCTACGACCCCGACGTGCGCGGCAGCTTCGGCACCTTCGCCGTCATGTGGCAGATCGAGCAGGCGCGCTCGCTGAAGCTGCCCTACCTGTACCTGGGCTACTGGATCGCCGAGAGCCCGAAGATGGCCTACAAGGTGCAGTTCCGGCCCTACGAGACGCTCGTCGACGGCCGCTGGCAGCCGGGCGAGGCGGCGCCGGACGCGCATCCCGCCGCCGGCGTCGCCTGAAGCGCTGGCGCGCCGTCCGG
>DASVLN010000121.1:0-4014 GCA_036384855.1 Burkholderiaceae bacterium
CGAGCGTCTCGAGCGTCAGCGTGAAGGTCGAGCCGCGTCCCGGGCCGGCGCTCGAGACCTCGAGCCGCCCGCCGTGCTGCTCGATCAGCCCGCGCGCGATCGCCAGGCCCAGCCCGAGGCCGCCGAACTGCTTCATCACCCAGCCATCGGCCTGCTCGAAGGCGGAGAAGATCTTTTCCTGCGCCTCGGCGGTGATGCCGATGCCGTCGTCCACGCACCGCAGCCGCCAGCAGCTGCCGACGTTGTCGACATGCAGGTCGACGTGGCCGCCCTCGGGCGTGAACTTGATCGCGTTGCGCACCACGTTCCAGAGCACCCGCTGCAGGTGCGCCTCGTCGCCGAGCACGCGCTCGTTGTCGGCATGCCAGTGCGCCGCGAGCGCGATGGACTTCTCCGCGGTCGCGTCGGACATCATCTCGAGCACGCCCTCGACCAGCGCATGCATGTCCACCGGCGCCAGCTGCAGCGGCACGTTGCCCGAGGAGATCGCGGTGACGTCGAGCAGGTCGTCGATCAGCCGCGCCTCGTAGGCGACGTTGCGGCGGATCATCGGCAGCAGGCCCGCGTACTCCGGCGGCACGCGCGCCTCGCGCTCCAGCAGCCGCGCGGCCGAGGCGATCGGCGCGAGCGGCGTGCGCAGCTCGTGCGAGAGCACCGCGAGGAAGCGGTCCTTCGCCCGGTTGGCGCGCTCGGCCTCCTCCTTGGCGGCGCGCAGGGCCTCGCCGATCTCGAAGGCCTTGGTACCGTCGCGCAGGATCTTGCAGAAGCCGGTGACCTCGCCGGCCGGATCCTCGGTGTCGCGCAGCGCCGTCAGCACGCCGTCGGCGCGCAGGCGGGTGCCGTCGGCCCGCAGCATCCAGCGGTTGTCGCTCGCGCTGCCCACCGCGCGCGCCTCGCGCAGCTCGCGGCCGGGAATCCCGCTGGCGCGATCCTCCGGCGTGAACAGGCGCTCGAAATGGGTGCCGACGACCTGCTCGCGCGGCTGGCGGAAGATCGTGCTCGCGCCCTGGTTCCAGTCGCGGATCTCGCCGTGGCGATCGAGCAGGATCACCGCATAGTCCTGCAGCGCGTCGACCACGCGTCCGTAGGTCGCATCGGCGCGGCGCAGCTGGCGTTCGGCGCGGTCGCGGGCATCGCGTTCGACGACCTCCTGCAGCGCGCGGTCGACGACGAGCGGCAGCCGCGACAGACGGTTCTTGCTGACGTAGTCGGTGGCGCCGCGCTTGAGCAGGTCGACGGCATTCTCCTCGCCGATCACGCCCGAGACGAAGATGAAGGGCAGCCGCGGCGCGACCTGGCGCGCGTGCGCCAGCGCCTCGGCGCCGCCGTAGCCCGGCACGTCGTGGTCGGACAGCACGAGGTCGTACGGCTCGCCGGCGAGGCCGTCGCGCAGCGCGGCGCGGAAGGCGCGCTCGTCGGCGACGACGGTCAGCTGGGCGAGGGGGTAGTTGGCGCGGACGAACTCGGCCACGAACTCGGCGTCGAAGCGCGAGTCCTCCAGCAGCAGGATCTTCAGCGGATTGCGGGAGAAGGCACTCGACACGGCGCGCTCCGCTTCATTCGTAGCGGCGCGATGCCTTGGCCGACCCCGGAGGCGGCTCGTTGAGGACGGCCCAGAACACGCCGAGATCGGCGATCGCGGCCACGAACTCCTTGAACTCGACCGGCTTGACCACGTAGGCGTTGACGCCCAGGTCGTAGCTCGCCACGACGTCCGACTCCTCGTGCGAGGACGTCAGCATGACGACCGGGATGCTGCGCAGCGCCGGCGTCTCGCGCACCGACTTCAGCACCTCCAGGCCGTTGAGCTTGGGCAGCTTCAGGTCCAGCAGCATCACGGCCGGGTTGCCTTCGGCGCGACCAGCGTGCTCGCCGGCGCGGTTCAGGTAGTCGAGGGCGGCCGCGCCGTCGCGCACGACGACCACGTCGTTGGCCAGCTGGCTGCGTTCGAGGGCTACGAGGGTCAATTCCAGGTCACGGGCGTCGTCCTCGACGAGGAGGATGGGTTTGAGCATGTGTTCAGTTCTCCGGGGCGCGGGGCAGGGCGAATCCGAAGGTCGCCCCGCGGCCGAGCTCCCCGGTCGCCCATACCTGGCCGCCGTGTCGCTCGACGATACGGCGGATGCTGGCAAGTCCTATGCCCGTGCCCTCGAATTCGTCCGATTGGTGCAGTCGCTGGAAGACGCCGAACAGCTTGCCGACGTACTTCATGTCGAAGCCGCAGCCATTGTCCTCGACCTCGAGGCCCTCTTCCGGGCGCCCCGGGCTGCCGCGCCGCACCGGGCGGATGCGGATGTGCGGCGAGGCGGCGTCGCGCGTGTACTTGACGGCGTTGCTGACCAGGTTGCGCAGCGCCACCTGCATCAGCAGCGGGTCGGCGTGCAGCACCGGCAGGTCGGGATCGACCTCCCAGCGGATCGCGCGCTCCGGTTGCAGGCGGGTGAACTCGCGCACCAGCTCCGCGACCAGCACGCGCGTGTCGACGCGGCCGCGCTTGATCGCGGCGCGGCCCATGCGCGAGAAGTCGAGCAGGCCGTCGACCAGCTGCCCGGAGTAGGCCGACGCGTCCTTCACGTGCGCGAGGTAGCGCTTCGCGCGCTCGCTGAGCACCGCGGAATCGACGTCCAGCACGAGATCCACATAGCCCGAGATGTGGCGCATCGGCGCGCGCAGGTCGTGCGAGACCGTGTACGAGAAGGCCTCGAGCTCCTTGTTCGCGCGCCCGAGCTCGCCGGCGAGGTCGGCGAGCTCTTCGGCGCGGCGCAGCACGATCGCGATCAGCGACTGGCGCAGTTCCAGGGCCGCGGCGAGCTCGGCGGGCGTCCAAGGCAGCGCGCGGTCGCGCAGCTCCTCCTTCCAGCTCGCGAAGCTGCGCCGCGGATGGATGCGGCCGTCGGCGCGCAGCTCCTTGTTCGGCTCGCCGGCCCAGCGGATCGTGCGCGCCACCGCCGGACGGAACCACAGGATCAGGTGGCGGTGCACCTGCGAGATCGACAGCGCAAGGACGCCGGCGCACGTATCGCCCCAGCCGGCGGCGTCGGGCCAGACCTCGACGAGGCGGTCGGTCGCGAAGCTGTCCTCGCCACGCTCGACGATGCGGCGCCCGAGCGCGATCACGTGCTCGGCAGCGGGCGTCTCGCCGATCAGCCGGCACGACTCGTTGAGCACGACGGCCGCGCCGCCGGCGCGCGCGAGGTGGAGCATCGCGTCGGGTACGTCCAGCAGGCCCATCAGCGTGGAGTCGAGGTCGGGGCGCTGCGCGATCAGCTGCAGCGTGATGCGGCGCAGCTCGAGGCGCTGCGCGACTTCGGCATGCTCCTCGGCGGCCTCGACGCGCAGGGACAGCAGGCGGCCGAGGTGCTCGCAGGCGGCGCGGGTCTCGAAGTCCAGGTGCCGCGCCTCGCGGTGGTGGCCCGAGACCAGCCCCCACAGCCGGCCCTTGGCGACGATCGAGATCGACATCGACGCGCGCGTGCCCATGTTGCGCATGTACTCGAGGTGAACCGGCGAGACGCTGCGCAGGCCGGCCAGCGACAGGTCGATCGCGTTCGCCTGCACGCCCGGGTCCGACGACAGCAGCGGCACGGGCTCGTAGTCGGCGTCCGGGATCACGCGCACGTAGTTCAGGCAGTAGAGCGCGCGCGCCTGGGGCGGGATGTCGCTGCCCGGGAAATGGTGGCCGGCGTAGCTCGCGTAGCCCGCGTCCAGGCTTTCGGCGATCACCTCGCCGTGGCCCTCGGCGTCGAAGCGATAGGCGAGGCAGCGGCCGAAGCCGGTCAGGCGCTTGAGCTCGCGGGTGGCGAGTTCGCACAGCTCCTCGACCGTGCGCGCGGCCTGCAGCGCGGGCACGACATGGCGCGCGAGGCCGTAGATCGGCGAGCGCGTGCCGCTGCCGTCGACCGCCGGCTCGAACTCGACGATCGCGCGGCCGCCGCGGCGGTGCACGCTGGCGTCGAAGCGTCCGCCCTCGAGCGCGAGCGTGCCGGCGGGGGCGGGCGACTCGTCCGCGGGCCA
>DASVLN010000122.1:0-1620 GCA_036384855.1 Burkholderiaceae bacterium
TCACGCGCGAGGCCCGCGGCGCCGGCGGCCCCGCGATCCCGTATCGGGTTCCGCCGACGCAGTACGTGCCGGCGCCCCCGGCCTCGCGCGAAGCTCCGTCGCGTGGATGCGAGCCGGGCCCGCGGGGCCTCTCGCACCGCCGGGCGAGGACCGGACGCATGCGTGCGCATCCGGGGGACGCGCTTCGCGCGGCCGTCGGCGCTTGGACGCCTCGTCGCCTGTCCTTCCAACGACGACAGGAGACTCCATGAACGCCCTTGCCCGCCTGCTGCTGCTCGCCTCCCTGCTGCCCGTGGCCCTCGCCGCCCGGGCCGCGGACGAGCTGGTCATCGCCACGGTGAACAACCCGCACATGCTCACCATGCAGAAGATGACGCCCTTCTTCGAGCGCGCCAACCCCGACGTCCACGTGCGCTGGGTGACGCTGGAGGAAGGGCAGCTGCGGCGCGCCGTGACGGCGGACGTGATGTCGCGCGGCGGCCGCTTCGACGTGACGACCATCGGCATGTACGAGGCGCCGATCTGGGCGCGCCGCGGCTGGCTGGAGGAGATCCGCCCGGACGCGGCCTACGACGTCGACGACCTGCTGCCCGCGATCCGCGACGGGCTGTCCTGGCAGGGAAGGCTGTACGCCGCGCCGTTCTACGGCGAGAGCTCGATGACCCTGTACCGCCAGGACCTGGCGGCCCGCGCGCACCTGGAGATGCCGCTGCAGCCGACCTGGGACGACATCGCCAAGATCGCCGCCCGCCTCGACGACCCCAAGGCCGGCGTGCACGGCATCTGCCTGCGCGGCAAGGCGGGCTGGGGCGACAACATGGCGCTCGTCTCGACGATGGTCAATGCGTATGGCGGCCAGTGGTTCGACATGGCCTGGCATCCGCGCATCGACGCCCCGGCCTGGCGCGAGGCGGTCTCGCGCTACGTGGACCTGCTGCGCCGCCACGGCCCGCGCGACGCGGTCGGCAACGGCTTCAACGAGAACCTCGCCCTGTTCGAGGCCGGCCACTGCGCGGTCTGGGTCGATGCCACCATCGCTGCGGCGCTCGTCACCGACCCGCGCCGCAGCCAGGTCGCGGACCGCGTCGGCTTCGTGCAGGCGCCGTCGGCGCGCACCAGCAAGGGCGCGAACTGGCTCTGGGCCTGGGCGCTCGCGATCCCGTCGGATGCCGTGCACAAGGAGCAGGCGCAGCGCTTCGTGCGCTGGGCGACCTCGCGGGCCTACATCGAGCTCGTCGGCCGCGAGGTCGGCTGGAGCCAGGTGCCCACCGGCACGCGCATCTCGACCTACCGCAACGCGAGCTTCGTCGGCCAGGCGCGCTGGGCGATGGCCGAGGCCGGCGCGATCTCGCTCGCCGACCCGTCCGACAGCACGCTGCCGCGCAGCCCCTACGTCGGCGTCCAGTTCGCGGCGATCCCCGAGTTCCAGGCGATCGGCCAGGCCACCGGCGAGGACATCGCCGCCGCGCTGGCCGGCCGCATGAGCGTCGACGAGGCGCTCGCCTCCGCGCAGGCCGCCGCCGACCGCGAGATGCGGCATGCCGGCTACTACAAGTGACCGGCCGCGGGCCGGGCGCCGGAGGTCGGCAGCCGTCGGCAGCGCGCGGCACGATGCCCGCC
>DASVLN010000123.1:0-2636 GCA_036384855.1 Burkholderiaceae bacterium
AGGCCGCCTGCCGCCCGCGCCGCGTCAGCGCGAGCCAGGCCGCGACGAGCGCCGCCACCGCGAGCGCGCCCGGCCAGGGCAGCAGCACCCACACGGCGAGCACCGCGACGATCAGCAGCACGAGCCCGGTGTTTCGAAGAAAGGCCATGGCGTCGCTCCCCTGTTCAGCGCCGCAGCGCGTCGACGATGTTCAGCCGCATCGCGCTCGCTGCCGGCACGGCGCCGACCAGCAGGCCGAACAGCGCCATCAGCCCGATCCCGAGGCCCCAGGTGCTGCCGCCCACCGGCGGCAGGTTCAGCACGCCGCCGCTGGCCGCCGTCACGACAGGCACCAGCCCCGACGCCACCACGAGTCCCAGCACCCCGCCGATCACCAGCAGCAGCACGGACTCGGCGAGCACCATCGCGAGCACGCTGCCGTCGCGAAAGCCGATCGTCTTCATGACGGCGAGCTCCGCGGTGCGCTCGCGCACGGCCTGCATCATCGTGTTGCCCGAGAGCAGCAGCAGCGTGAAGAACACGGCGCCCATGATGGAGCCGACGATGAGGCCGATGTCGGCCAGCTGCTTCATCCAGTTGGCGGTCGCGGCCTGCTCGGTCTGCGTCTTCGTCTCGTGGTCCGAATTAGCGGAGAGCGCGTCGATGCGGCGCGCAACGGCGTCGGCCTGGTTCACGTCGGCCACCCGCGTCACGTACCAGCCGACCTGGCCGCGGTTGTAGGGCGTCGTGTCGTCGAAGTACTTCCAGTTCAGCAGGAACATCTGGTCGAAGAAGCCGTTCGCCTTCTTGTCGGTCGAATGCAGGATGCCGACGATGTCGAACTGCCAGTTCTTGCTCCCCTCGCGGTCGGGGAAGATCGTCGACTGCAGCGGGATGCGGTCGCCGACCTTCCAGTGGTAGCGCTGGGCGAGCTTCTCGCCGACCAGCGCCCCGGTGCGCGTCTCGTCGAAGGCCTTGCGCTCGGCAGCGTTGACGGCGATCTCCGGGTAGAGGTCGATGTAGTTGGGTGCGACCGCGAAGCTGAAGACCGCGTTGTGCGGATCCTGGTAGGCGCCGCCGAACCAGTTGGCGAACGTGACCGCCTTGACGCCGGGCACCTGCGCGATCTGGTCGCCGAGCGCGCGCGGCAGGGTCTGGATGAAGGACAGCTTCGAGCCCGTCTGCAGGCGCTGCGCGCCGTTGGCGCTCTGGCCGACCTGCGCGAACGACAGCCGCACCGCATCCAGCATCCCGAACAGCAGGAAGGCCGCGACGATGGACACGAGCGTCAGGATCGTCCGCGCCTTGCGCCGGAACAGGCCGGCCCATACCAGGTGGAGGTATTTCATCGCGCGCTCCTCAGGCCGGCTGGCGCTCGACCAGCGTGCCCTTGTCGAGCTCCAGCGTGCTGTTCGCGTACTCGGCGGCCTTGGGATCGTGGGTGACCATCAGGATCGTCTTGCCGTGGTCGCGGTTGAGCGCGCGCAGCAGGCCGAGCACGTCCTCGGCCGACTGGCGGTCCAGGTCGCCGGTCGGCTCGTCGCAGACCAGCAGCTGCGGGTCGGAGACGATGGCGCGCGCGATCGAGACGCGCTGCTGCTGGCCGCCCGAGAGCTCGGTCGGCTTGTGGCTCGCGCGGTCCGACAGGCCGACGAGCTGCAGCGCGATCGAGGCGCGCTTGCGGCGTTCCGCCCCCGAGAGCTTCGTGAGCAGCAGTGGCAGTTCCACGTTGCGCTGCGCCGACAGCGTGGGCATCAGGTTGTAGAACTGGAACACGAAGCCGACCTTGGAGGCGCGCCAGCGCGCGAGCGCCGAGGCTCCGAGCTGGTCGATGCGCTCGCCGCCCACGGTGATGCTGCCGCCGCTGGGCTGGTCCAGGCCGCCGATCAGGTTCAGCAGCGTCGTCTTGCCCGAGCCCGAGGGCCCCATGAGCGCGAGGAAGTCGCCCTGCGCGACGTCGAGGTTCACGTGGTGCAGGACCTCGACGGTCTGCTTGCCGCGCATGTAGACCTTCGAGACGTCGCGGATTTCGATCAGCGTGGGCATGCGTGGGCTCCTGCAGTCGTCGGCGCGTTCGCGCGCCGGGGTGGCGATCGGGGACTCGGGGTTCGGGGATCGGTCGCTCAGTGCGCGGCGGCCGCGTCGGTGGGCTTGACGGCGGCGCCGTCGGCGAGCCCGTCCGGCGGCGACACGACGACGACGTCGCCGGGCTCGAGACCGTCGGATACCAGCTTCATCCCGCCGGCGTCGCGCGCGCCGCCGGGGAGTGCCTGCGCGTGCGCGTGGCCCTCGCGCACGACGAAGACGACGGTGCGGCCGTCGCGTTCGGCGAGCGCGCCCGGCGGCACCAGCACGCCGTGCGGCGTCGCGGCCGCGGGCTGCTTCGACGCGAGGAACGAGACGCGCACGCCGATGTCGGGCACCAGCCGCGCGTCCTTCTGCTCCAACGCCACGCGCACCTTGACGGTCGCCTTGCCGCGGTCGGCCTCGGGGATGACGGCGATGACGTGGGCCGGGATCTTCCAGTCAGGGTAGGCGTCCAGCACGGCCTCGCAGCGCATGCCGGCGCTGACATGGCCGATGTAGGCCTCGGCGACGTCGACCTCGACCTCGAGCGAGTCCATGTCGACGATCGTGCCGACGCCGGTGCGCGTGAA
>DASVLN010000124.1:0-6399 GCA_036384855.1 Burkholderiaceae bacterium
CCGACGACCACCTCCGCGACGGACGGGCAGGACGGGCCGGCCGCGGTGGCCGAGGACGCCCCCGAGCCGCCCGAGGCTCCGACCCCCCCGCCCAGCGGCCCGCGCCCGGCCCTGAAGCGCATCAAGTAAAGTCTCCTGCCGGCCCGCCTCGGGCCGGACTGCCGACTTAGCTCAGCTGGTAGAGCATCCGCCTTGTAAGCGGGAGGTCATCCGTTCGATTCGGATAGTCGGCACCAAACCCTTGCCTTGCGACACGGCGATACCCGTCGATGGAAGGCTGCCAGCGCCCGTATGGGTTCGGCCGCCGCGCCGTGACACCAGGCGCTTCTTCGCGCTGACGGGTGTCCGCCGCGGATTCACGCGGTGAAGGTGCCGCTTGAGATGAGGCTGGGCGCGGCTGCGACGATGGTCTTGGATCACTGAGTCGCCCAGCGGCGGGGTCAGTCCCGACTTCGAGTCGGTGCCCCACGTCAAGGCGATATTCGACGCGCCGGGACTGGACATCGAATACAAGGTGCACCTGCTGTCCGACACGCTGATTGCACAGCTCCGGGAAGTCTGACCCGTGGCGGTCGTCGTCGGTGGCACCGCGGTCGGTGTCTACGAACTCGTGGTCGGCGCGGCGGCAGCGCTCACGGCGCTGTTCCTCGTCTCCCCTACAGGCCAGAAGGTGGCACGCGACGCTGCGAAGGCGACTTCGGACGCCCTCGAGCGTGCACGCAGGCGGCCCGACGAGGATCCGGAGCCGAAGCCTCCCAAGACGACCGTCACGCCGTGCCCGTGCGATCCGGATGGCAAGGGCCCGGAGCCGTGCCCGACCTGCGGAAAGGGAATCAGCCCGGTGAAGGGTTACCGACCTCGCTATCTCGATCCACCCAGCGCGCCGCAGATGGACGAGGTGTACGAGCGCGGCAGCGCGAGGATGAGGCAGAGCGGGCGTGCGTGGTGTCCATGGCGAAGTCGACGCGGCAATGCGCGACGCGGCGGCTGCATTGTCCAGGGCCGGCCGCGTCATCCTGCAGGTCGATCCGCTGCAGCCGATGGCGGGCGGATGGTCCGACGCGGTGGCGGCTGCATCGTGCGGATGGCCCCTGGACGAGGCGCAGGCCCGGATGTCCGGAAATCCGATGCCCGCACGTACATCAAGTGGGCAGACAGCCCGCCTCCGGCCGCGCGGACGACGAGTGGTCGGCGCAACCATCGAACATCCAGGAGTCCCGCATGCTGTATTCCCGCACACAAGCGACCCGCAGGCCCGCGCGGTCGAAGCGCCCCGCCACGCCGGGCGCGCTGCTGTTGGCGGCCGCCATCGCGCTTCCCGGCGCGAGCGCCTTGGCGGCACCCGTGGTCTACACCGGATACGACAACCACGTCTCCACGCTCAGCCTGAACGCCGTCGTCGCCGCCGAGACGTTCTACAACGCCGCGGCCCCGCGGCCCTCCATCATCGACTTCGAGTCGCCGCTGCCCGCCGGCGTCAGCATCACGGGGGATGGCGAGCAGGTCATCGATACCGACTGCGGCGCCGGATGCGGCTTCAACACCAGCCCCGGCGGCACGCACTTCCTGCAGCTGGCCGGGACCGGCGCCAACGTCACGTTCACCTTTTCGACGCCGGTGACCGCATTCGGCTTCTACGTCACGGGCCTGCAGAGCAGCGTCCTGACCGGCGAGCGGGTGACCTTCGACGACGGCTCCGCGCAGTTCATCCCGGTGGCGCCGGTGACGAACGGCGATGCCTTCATCGGCTTCATCGATCTCGCGGGCGTCACCAGCGTCACCTATGAGGCCACCCTGGACGTGGTCGGCATCGACGACGTCTGGTACGGCAGCCAGTTGTCCGCGGTGCCCGAGCCCGCGACGTTCGCGATGGTCGGTGCCGGACTGATCGGCGTCGGCCTTGCGCGCCGCCGGCGCGCGTGAACCTGCGCGGGAGGCCGACTGACGAGGCATCGACGCAAGGGTTCGCGCTGGCCTCCCGGCGCAGGAGGAGCTGCCCGCAGGACATGACCTTCCTGCGCGTGGAATCGAGCGGCGCCGAAATCGTCTTCGCACGGCGAAGGCTCAACCCACTCTCGTCACGACCTCTGCGTCGAGGTCGATCAGCCACTCGGACGCCTCATCGCTGTTCGGGTCGACGATGATCCGCAGGGTATGGCCGGCAGTCAGGTCGACCGCAGTCACCGACCATGCGACTTCGCCGGGCATGCCGTCCAAAGGGGGACGGCCCTGATGGAAGAACGTCACGAATCGACCGTCCGCACGGAGGCACTGGACGCCGTCGCCGACGCTGACGAACCATTGCTCGTCGGGCGTTATGAGGCCAGCCTCCGGATCGCCGTAGTGATCTCCGGCGATCCGCTTCCTGCCATCGAGTTTGTCTATGACGACCACGGATTCGTAGCTGTGTGCGAGTATGAAATTCGCAGACTCGGCGAGAGTCCGAAGCGTCGAGGCAGTCATTGGTCGTTCGGCTTGGAAGAGGCGGGTCTCGCTACCCCTGCGCCCCGGAATCGGTCCCATGGCGGAACGTCACCGAAGTCCGCCGCAAGGCGGTCGACGAACAGGCGCACCTTGAGCGGCACGTGGCGCGCGCTGGGGTACACCGCATGGATCGCGAGGTCCGAGGCGCGGTGGTCCGGCAGGAGCTCGACGAGCTCGCCGCGCGCGATGTCGTCGCCGAACACGAACGTCGGCCCGTAGGCAATGCCGACGCCCGCGCGCGCGGCCGCGGACAGCATCTGCATGTTGTTGGCCGACAGGCGCGACGGCCCGTCGACGACGCGGGCGCGGCCGTCCGGCGCGACCAGCGTCCAGTCGCCCGCCGAGACGGCCTGGCTGAACGTCAGCCGGTCGGCGTGCAGGAGCTCGTCGATGGCGTGGGGATGGCCGTGGCGCTCGAGATAGCCGGGTGACGCGCAGAGGGTCATGCGACAGGGGGCGATCCGTCTCGCGACCAGCGACGAGTCCTCGAGCCGGCCGATCCGGATCGCGACGTCGATGCCCGCCGCGAGCAGGTCGGCGTAGCCGTCGTCCATCAGCACCTGCACGTCGACGCGCGGGTTGTCCGCGAGGTAGCGGGCCACCACGGGCCCGAGATGCAGCGCCCCGAAGGCCACCGGCGCGGCCACGCGCAACGTGCCCTGCGCGACGTGCCGGGAGTCGGTCGCTTCGCGGTTCGCCTCCTCGAAGGCCTCGATGAGGCGCTTGCAGCGTGCGTGGTAGCGCCGTCCGGCCTCGGTCAGCGTCAGGCTGCGGGTCGTCCTCTGGAGCAGGCGGACCCCCAGCTCCGCCTCGAGCGCGCTCACGTACTTGCCCGCCATGGCCGCCGACATGCCCAGGCGCCGGGCGGCCGCGGCGAAGCTGCCGTCGTCGACGGCGGCCACGAAGACGCCGATGCGGGTGAAGCGGTCCACGAACTGTCCTTGATTCGATCGCTATGAGATCGACTGTATTTCTCGGTTGCGAGATTATCAATGAGCGTGATCGACTCTAGGATTCTCCGCAGGGTCGGGTGGCGTCTCGCGACGCGGGCCGGCAAACGGGCGCGAGCGCCCCTTCAAGGAGAACAGGCAGATGGACATCCAATCGAACGGCGTGCGCATCCACGTCACGCAGCAGGGCGACGGCGATCTCGCGCTCGTCTTCCTCCACTATTACGGCGGCTCGTCGCGCACCTGGCGTTTCGTCATGGACGCGCTGTCGCGGCGGTATCGCACCGTGGCGACCGACCACCGTGGCTGGGGCCGGTCGCAGGCGCCGGAGGCCGGCTATCGCATCGAGGATCTCGCGGACGACGCGCAGGGCGTCATCGAGGCGCTGGGCCTGCGGCGCTACGTGCTCGTCGGGCACTCGATGGGCGGCAAGACGGCCCAATTGCTCGCCTCGCGTCGGCCGCCGGGCCTGGAGGGGCTCGTCCTGGTCGCGCCGTCGCCGCCGTCGCCCATGCAGCTGTCCGACGAGCAGCGCGCCGTCATGGCCGGTGCCTACGCGTCGCGCGAATCGGTCGAGTGGGTCGTCGACCACGTGCTGACCGCCAGGCCGCTGTCCGGCGAGGTGCGCGAGCAGGTCGTCGCCGACAGCCTGTCCGGCGCGCCGCAGGCCAGGCTCGGCTGGCCGAACGTCGCGATGCGGGACGACATCAC
Organism: Burkholderiaceae bacterium; assembly: GCA_036384855.1. Lineage (GTDB taxonomy): Bacteria > Pseudomonadota > Gammaproteobacteria > Burkholderiales > Burkholderiaceae_C > Scleromatobacter. Next base: position 4,146 of record DASVLN010000124.1, read on the forward strand.
GCGCGAGGTGTCGGCGATCGACGTGCCGGTGCTGGTCGTCTCGGGCGACCGCGATCAGGTCGATCGCGTCGAAACCCTGCGCGAGGAACTGCTGCCGCGCATTCCCGGCGCGCGCCTGCAGGTGCTGCCCGGGGTCGGCCACCTGTCGCCCCTCGAGGCGCCCTCGGAGCTCGCCGCGGCCATCGCCGACTTCGTCGCGGCGCTGGAGGGCAGTCTGCGCACGCCCGGGCAGCTGGTGGCCGCGTTCGACCGCGCCTTCAATGCGGGGGACGTCGACGGGCTCGTCGAGCTGTTCGCGGCCAACGCGACGATGCGGATGACCGACGGCACCGTCGTGAGCGGCCGCGACGCGTTGCGGCGATCCTTCCAGGCCCTGTTGTTCACGCGCCCGCGGATCACCAACCGGATGCGCGCCGCCTATGCGAGCGACGACCTCGCCTTGGCGCTCGCCGAGTGGACGGTCGCCGCGACGATGCCTGACGGCAGCGCGGTGAGCAACTCGGGCGTCGCGACCCAGGTGCTCGAGCGTGGTGCGGACCGTGCCTGGCGGCTGCGCATCTCCAATCCGCTCGGCACGTGAAGCGGCGCGACGATCCGACGCTTGTGAAATCAGCTGCAATCCGGATGTCGCCGCCGGCCGCGGCACCGGCTCGGGCATGGCTTCGGCGTCGGGGATGGAGTAAGGTCGCGCGTCGCCGCTGCCGCCGTCATCATGTCCCTCGCCGCGCTCGCCCCGGAATGGCCGGTCCTCAACGCCCTCCTCGACGAGGCCCTGGCCTTGTCGCCCGGCGCGCGCCAGGCATGGCTGCGTTCGCTGGAGCGGGACGCCCCCGGACGACATGACGCGGTGCGTCGCCTGCTCGCGCTGCACGAGCGCATGGACGACGACTTCCTGGCCACGCTTCCGCCGCTGCCGGCGGCGGCGTTCGGCGAGCCGGGGGCCGCCGCCGGCGCGCGTGTCGGCCCGTACCGGCTCGTGGAGGAGATCGGCCAGGGCGGCATGAGCACCGTCTGGCGCGCCGCGCACGTCGACGACGGCGGCCGGCCGGCGGTCGCGTTGAAGCTTCCTCGGCTGACCTGGGGCGGCCGCTTCGCCGAGCGCCTGGATCGCGAACGCGCGATCGTGGCGGGCCTCGAGCATCCGCACATCGCGCGCTTCGTCGATGCGGGGCTGGACGAGGCGGGCCGGCCGTGGCTGGCCACGGAGCTGGTCGAGGGCGAACCGATCGATGCCCATTGCGCGCGGCACGCGTCGTCGCTGCAGGCGCGCCTCGAGCTGCTGCTCCAGGTCTGCGACGCGGTCGCGCACGCGCACTCGAGGCTCGTGATCCACCGCGACCTCAAGCCGGCCAACATCCTCGTGTCGCCGCGCGGCGAGGTGAAGCTCCTCGATTTCGGCATCGCCAAGCTGCTGGAGGACGGGCAGGCGCGGGAGACGGCCCTCACCCAGGCGGCCGGACGTGCGCTCACGCCGCGGTTCGCCAGTCCCGAGCAGATCCGGGGCGGCCCCCTCGGCACGGCGTGCGACGTCTATGCGATCGGCGTCGTCGCCTTCCTGCTGCTCGCGGGCGACTATCCCCATGCCCTGCGGCGCGGCACGGCCGCGGAGCTGGAGGACGCCATCGCCCACGCGCCGCCCCGCCGGGCCAGCGACGTGGCGCGCGAGCCCGGATGGCGTCGCCAGCTGCGGGGCGACCTCGACGCGATCCTCGCGAAGGCCCTGAGCGCGGAGATCGCCGGCCGCTATCCGGGCGCCGACGCGCTCGCACGGGACCTGCGTCGGCATCTCGCGGGCCTGCCGATCGAGGCCCGGCCGCACAGCCGGCTCTACGTCGCGCAGCGCTTCGTGCACCGTCACCGCGCCGCGGTGGGCATGCTGGCGGCGATCGTCGTCGCCCTGGGCAGCGGGCTGGGCGCGGCGGCCTGGCAGGCCTCCCTGGCCACCCAGCAGCGCCGCCTTGCGGAGCGATCGCTGGAACGCGAGCGTGCCGTCAAGGAGATGCTGGTGGAGATCCTCTCGGTCGCGGTGACGGCCGATCCGGCGCGCCTGCGCGAGCCCGACGGCTTCGGCGTGCTGCTGCAGGAGAAGTTCGACCAGCTCGAGCACCGCTTCCGCGGTCGCCCCGACGAATGGCTCGACCTGCTCGAGGTCGTCTCCACGCGCCTGCCGGACTACGGCGACTACATGTGTTCGTATGCGGTCGGCCAGCGCTACCTGGCGCTCTTGCAGGCGACGCACGCCAACCCGCTGCGC
>DASVLN010000125.1:0-3350 GCA_036384855.1 Burkholderiaceae bacterium
CGGCTTCGCGGTGGTGGCGAGCGAGGTCCGCAGCCTCGCGGGCCGCAGCGCCGCGGCGGCGCGCGAGATCGGCCAGCTGATATCGCACAGTGTCGGCCAGGTGGCCGAGGGCTCGCGCCTGGTCGACGAGGCGGGCCGCACGATGCGCGACATCGTGGCCTCGACGCATCGCGTCAGCGCGCTCGTGGACGTCATCAGCACCGCGAGCGCGGAGCAGAGCGCGGGCGTCGCGCAGGTGAGCCTCGAGGTCTCGCGCATGGACCGCTCGACGCAGGAGAACGCGGCGCTCGTCGAGCAGGGCGCCGCGGCCGCCGCGAACCTGAAGGCGAAGGCGCACGAGCTCGTGGCCTCGGTGGCTGCGTTCCGGCTCTGAAGCGCGCGCGGCGCGCGTGCCCGGTGGCCGCCTGTCCTACGCGAACAGGCGGACGCGGCCGACGCGGGTCGGGCCGCCGCGAAGGCACAGTGAGCACCAGCGCAGTCGGCGGGAAGAACTCGAACAACGCCCGCCCGCCGCGCCACTTTTCGCACTTTTCGCAGTCGTGCAGGAGGGAACGGCCGGCGGCCGCGGCGTCGATCCGCGGGCGGCGCCGGCCTCGTGCGAGATGGACCTCATCGACACCCTGTTCGGCTCCGGCTCCGAGCTCGACGCGCTGCAGATGGCCCTGCGCGCGGTCGCCGTCTCGATCCTCACCATCGCGATGATCCGCCTGGCCGGTCGGCGCGCGTTCGGGCAGCACCGGCCGTTCGACACCTGCCTGGCCGTGCTGCTGGGCGCGGTGCTGAGCCGCGCCGTCGTCGGCGCGTCGCCGTTCTGGGCGACGATGGCCGCGGGCCTGGCGATCGTGGTCGTGCACCGCCTCGTCGCCTACGCGAGCATGCTCTGGCCGGCCGTCGACGACTTCGTGAGCGGTGACCTGCGCGTGCTGGTGCGCGAGGGCCGGCCGGACGAGGCGCAGATGCGCAAGGCGCTCGTCACCGACCGCGACCTCGCCGAGGCGGTGCGCAAGCGCACGGGCGACGAGTCCGTGCCGGTGGAATGCGCGGTGCTCGAGCGCGACGGCAAGCTGACCGTCAAGCTGCGGGACGGCTGAAGGAGACGGCCGCGGCCCGGCGCCCGCCGGGTCGCGGATCAGGCGATCTCGGCGGCTCCGCGCGCGGCCAGGGCGAGCGGCTCGGGCTTGTGCACCGTATACCCCTGCACGTAGTCGACGCCGATGTCGCGCAGCGTCGCGAGCAGGGCGTCGGACTCGACGAATTCGGCCACCGTGCGCACGCCGATGACGCGGGCGACCTCGGTGAAGCAGCGCACCGCGGCGAGGTCCAGGGCGTCCTCGTTGAGGTCGCGCACGAACTGGCCGTCGATCTTCAGGTAGTCCACCGGCAGCGACTTCAGGTAGCCGAACGACGATGCGCCCGCGCCGAAGTCGTCGAGGGCGATGCGGGCGCCGATCGCGCGCATCGCCTCGACGAAGGCCGCGGCGTCGGCCATGTTGGTGATCGCGGCGGTCTCCGTGATCTCGAAGCACAGGCGCCGCGCATCGACCTTCGTGGCCGCGACCATGTCGGTGACGTAGCGGTGGAACGCGCGGTCGCCCATCGACTGGCCCGACAGGTTGATCGCGAACGCGTCGACGCCGCCGAGGTCGTCGTGGGCCGCGATCCACTCGAAGACGTGGCGCACCACCCAGCGGTCGATGCGCGAGGCGACGTGGAAGCGCTCGGCCGCCGGCAGGAACGCGCCGGGCGCGATGAGGGCGCCGTTGGTGTCGCGCAGGCGCAGCAGCACCTCGACATGGACGCGCCCGTCGCCGTCGTTCGACGCGAGCGGCGCGATGCGCTGGCCGAACAGCTCGAAGCGGTCCTCGTCGAGCGCCAGCTCGAGGCGGCTGCCCCACTGCGTCTGGCCCATGCGCGCGCGCATCGCCTGGTCGGTGTCGAACCACTCGTGCACGCGGTTGCGGCCGGCCTCCTTGGCCGCGTAGGCGGCGCTGTCGGCGGCCTGCAGCGGCGCGTCGTGGCCATGCCAGCGCTCGTCCAGCGGCACGAGCCCGATGCTCGTGCCCAGGCGGAAGCGGCGGTCGTCGTGGACGAAGCGGAACTCCTCCATCTGCGAGCAGATCTGGTCGGCGATGCGCCGCGCCTGCTCGGTGCCGCAGCGCTCCAGGACGATGCCGAACTCGTCGCCGCCCAGGCGCGCGATCGTGTCGCGCTGGCGCACGCACGACTGCAGCATCGCCGCGATCTGCTTGAGCAGGCGGTCGCCCGCGGCGTGGCCGCAGGCGTCGTTGACGAGCTTGAACTGGTCGAGGTCGATGTACAGCAGCGAGTGCGCCTGGCCGGCGGCGGGTGCGTCGGCGAGCAGGCGGTCCAGGTGCTGCTCGAACTCGGAGCGATTGAGCAGCCCGGTGAGCTCGTCGTGCCTGGCGCGGTACGACATCTCCTGGCTGAGCCGGCGCTGCTGCGACACGTCGCGGAACACCAGGACGGCGCCCAGCAGCGCGCCGTCGCTCGCGCGCATCGGCGAGGCCGAGGCCTCGATCGCGTACTCCGCGCCGTCGCGCGCGACGAGCACCGCGTTGTCCGCGCCGTCGGCCGTGCGGCCCTGGGCGAGGCAGCGGGCCGTGGTGCTCGGAGCGGGCGCACGCGTGTCGTGGTCGACGACGTGGACGACCTGCGCGACCGGCCGGCCGCGTGCTTGCGAGCCGAGCCAGCCGGTCATGCGCTCGGCCACCGGGTTGAGCCACTCGACGCGCTGGCGGGCGTCGGTCGTGACGACGGCGTCGCCGATCGACTCCAGCGTGACGCGCAGCAGCTCGTGCTTGTCGGCGAGCTCGCGCGCGATGCGGATGCGCTCGGTGACGTCCTCGACGACCGCCAGGAAATGGTCGGGCCGGCCGTCGTCGCGGCGCTCGACGATCATCGAGAACAGCACGTCCATGCGGCTGCCGTCCTTGCGCAGCATCTGGCCGCGCACCTCGTCGACGCGGCCGTCGCGCAGCAGCGCCGTGGTCAAGTCCTGGGCGGCGCGGGCGACGAACTCCGGCGCGAAGAACTCGCGCGATCGCCGGCCGATCACCTCGTCGCGCCCGTAGCCGAGGCGCTGCAGCCAGACGTCGCTGACGGTCACGAGCACGCCCTGCGCATCCATGCTGTGCAGCATCGCGGGCGTCGCCTCGTAGAGCTTCTGCAGCTTGGCCTTGCTCGCGCGCAGGGAGTGCTCGGTGGCGCGGCGCTCGGTGACGTCGCGGCCCACCGAGTGGATCGCGAAGACCTTGCCGTGGAGGTCGCGCAGCGCGTGATGCGTCCAGGACAGCCACTTCTCGCCGGCGTCGTCGCCGCCGACGCCGGCG
>DASVLN010000126.1:0-5857 GCA_036384855.1 Burkholderiaceae bacterium
CCTGGCGAGCCGCGCGGCCGCCCGACGTCGAGTGCGCGTGCGTTGCGGGCGCGCAATCGGCGGCCGGCATTCCGGGCGAGGCTTGCGCTTGCCGTACGAGACGGCGACTCGAAAGGAGCGACCATGTCCGAAGCCGCGCCCGTGGACCTGCCCGAAGACGTCGTCGCGCTGGTGCCCATGCGCGATGTCGTGCTGTTCCCGCACGTCATGATGCCGGTCGGCGTCGGCCGGGCGAAGTCCATCGCCGCGCTGCTGCAGGCCGTGCAGTCGGCCCGGCCCCTGGGCATCGTGCTGCAGAAGGATCCCCACGCCGACGAGCCCGGGCGCGCCGAGCTCTGCGACGTCGGCACCCTCGCCCAGGTCGTGAAGCACGTGCCCGGCGAAGGCGTGCAGCACGCGATCGTGCACGGCCTGTCGCGCTTGCGGATCGTGTCGCTCGTCGAGGGGTACCCCTTCCTCGCGGCCCGCATCGAGCGCCTGCCGGAGGACGCCACGCCGCCCGACACGCAGACGGAGGCCCTCGCCCTGCAGCTGCGCGAGCGGGCCGCGGAGATCCTCGGGCTGCTGCCGGGCGTGCCGGCGGAGGCGGCGCACATGATGCAGGCCGCGCGCGCGCCCCAGGAGCTTGCGGACATCGTCGCGAGCCTCGTCGACGCCGATCCCGCGGAGAAGCAGGCCCTGCTCGAGTCGGCCGTCCTCGCCGACCGGCTGCGCAGCCTGCTCTCGCTGGTCGCCCGGCGCATCCAGGTGCTGCGCCTGTCGCAGGAGATCGGCGAGCGCACCCGCCAGCAGCTGGACGATCGCCAGCGCCGCTTCCTGCTGAAGGAGCAGCTGCGCACCATCCAGCAGGAGCTCGGCGAGGACGGCGAGACCAGCGCCGAGCTCGAGCGCCTGCAGAAGCTGGTCGCCGACGCGGGCATGCCGCCGGAGATCGACGAGCGCGCGCGGCGCGAGCTCGCACGGCTGCAGCGCCTGCAGGACTCCCCCGGCGAGGCCGCCGTGCTGCGGACGTGGCTCGAGTGGATGACCGAGCTGCCCTGGCGCACGCCGGCGCCGCTGGAGATCGACATCGAGCGCGCGCGGCTGGAGCTGTCGCGGCAGCACTTCGGGCTCGAGCCGGTCAAGCGCCGGATCCTCGAGTTCCTTGCCGTGCGCAAGCTCAATCCCTCGGCCCCGGCGCCGATCCTGTGCTTCGTCGGGCCGCCCGGCGTCGGCAAGACCTCGCTCGGCCAGTGCATCGCGCGGACGCTGCAGCGGCCCTTCGTGCGCGTGTCGCTGGGCGGCGTGCACGACGAGGCCGAGGTGCGCGGGCATCGCCGCACCTACGTCGGCGCGCTGCCGGGCAACATCGTGCAGGCGCTGCGCAAGGCCGGGACGCTCGACCCGGTGCTGATGCTCGACGAGATGGACAAGCTGTCGGCCAGCGCGCACGGCGATCCGTCGGCGGCGCTGCTGGAGGTGCTGGATCCGGAGCAGAACGCCAGCTTCCGGGACAACTACCTCGGCGTGCCGGTCGACCTGAGCCGCGTGACCTTCCTGTGCACCGCCAACGTGCTGGAGCAGATGCCCGCGCCGGTGCGCGACCGCGTGGAGGTGATCGAGCTGCCCGGCTATTCGCTCGAGGAAAAGGAGCGCATCGCCCGCGCGCACCTGCTGCCGCGCCAACTCGCGGCGCATGGCCTGCAGGCTACCGCCTTCGAGCTCGACGACGCCGCGCTGCGCCGGCTGGCCTCCGACTACACGCGCGAGGCGGGCGTGCGCCAGCTCGACCGCTGCATCGGCAGCGTGGCGCGGCACGCGGCGATGGCGGTCGTCGAGTCGCCCGGCACGCGTGTCCACGTCACCGAGCGCGACCTCGCCGCCATCCTCGGGCCGGCGCCGTTCGAGCACGAGGCGGCCATGCGCCGCAGCGTCGCCGGCATCGCCACCGGCCTGGCCTGGACGCCGGCCGGCGGCGACATCCTGTTCGTCGAGGCCGCGCGCATGCCCGGCGACGGCCAGCTGATCCTGACGGGGCAGCTCGGCGACGTGATGAAGGAGAGCGCCCGCGCGGCCCTGACCCTCGTGCGCTCGCGCGCGGCCGGCCTGGACGTGGCGCCGGATGCGTTCGCGAAGGCCGACATCCACGTCCACGTGCCGGCCGGCGCCGTGCCCAAGGACGGGCCGAGCGCCGGCGTGGCCATGTTCGCGGCGCTCGCGTCGGTCTTCACCGGCCGGCCGGTGCGGGCGCAGGTCGCGATGACCGGGGAGATCAGCCTGCGCGGGCTCGTCCTGCCGATCGGCGGCGTGCGCGAGAAGGTGCTCGCCGCCCAGCGCGCGGGCGTGGCGACGGTGCTGCTGCCGCGCCGCAACGAGAAGGACCTCGCGGACATGCCGCCGGACACGCGCGCGGGCCTGCGGGTCGTGCTGGTCGACAGCGTCGACGACGTCCTGCGCGAGGGGCTGGAATGACCGCGACGCCGCCGCGCGAGCGGGCGAGAGCGCTGCGACGTGGACGTGCCGTCGCGCGGCCGCCGGTCGGTCGTCCTCTACTTCGCGCCGCCCCGTCCGCCCAGCGCGCCAGCGCCCGCGTCGTGACGGGGGCCTGACGGTGTCCGCGGTCCGTGCGTCCGCTCAAGGCGGACCCACGAGAACCGCGCGAGGCTGCCTGCACTGCATCACACCAGGAGACCTCCGTGCCCGAGCCCACATCCCGTTCCGCCCGTCCCGCCCCCGCTGCGCACCGCGTCGGGTTCGAGCGTCCCGACAGCCACGATCCCTACCGCGCCCGCGGCAAGTTGCGCGAACCCGTCGCCTGCCCCGACTGCGGCGCCGTGCAGGAGGCCGGCCGATGGCGCTGGCGCGAAGCCCTGCCGGGCGCCGTGAAGGTGCGCTGCCCGGCCTGCCGGCGCGTGCACGACGGCCTGCCCGCCGGCGAGATCCGGCTGTCGGGCGACTTCCTGGCGGACCACCGCGACGAGGTGATGGCGCGCGTGACGCACGTCGCCGACCGCGCACGCAAGCGCTACCCGCTGCAACGCATCATGCAGGTCGACCAGGACGGCGCGGACGTCCGCATCACCGTGACCAGCCCGCACCTCGCACGCTCGCTCGGGCTCGCGCTGCACGAGTCGTTCAAGGGCGAGCTCGAGCTGGACACGCATGCGCAGGGGGGGCCGCGGGTGCGCTGGTCGCGCTGACGTCGCGTCCCTCGGCGAGCACGCGCCGGTGGTGGAGCGACTCCGCCAGCTCCTTCATCTCCAGCATCGCCTCGTCGAACAACCCGCGAGCCCTTGCGCGCAGTTGCCCGGCCAGCTGCGTCAGCGCCTGCAATTCAGGCGAATCGCGGCCGGGCGATCGCACCTGCAGGAGGTACAGCGCGCGCTCGACCGCGTGCGCCGTGCGCTCCGCCTCGCGCCAGGCGTCGAAGCGGTGTGTCTGGACGCGCATGGCGCACTCCTCGGGGGGGGGTGCGCATACGGGACGGCCTGCGTTCTGAGCTGCTGGCGAGAGGCACGAAGAGGCGCCAGCGGGAGGCCAAGAATCGCCACTGTACGCCGACGAGGCCACCCTGCGCATGAAATGTTCGCCACGGGTCGACGGCGCGGCGCCGCTCGAGCCGTCCCTCATCCGGACGCACGGCCCCCGCGCCGCTTGCCCGCGGCCTTCACCAGGTACATCGCGGTGTCGGCGGCGTGCAGCAGGCCGGCCGCGTCCTGGCCGTCGAGGGGATACGTCGCCACGCCGATGCTCGCCGACACGTGCAGCGTCAGGTCGCGCACGCGGTAGGGACGCGACAGCGCGCTGCGCAGGTGCGTCACCGTCGATCGCGATTCGCCCGGGGCGTGCTCGTCGACAAGCACGGCGAATTCGTCCCCGGCCAGCCGGGCGACGAGGTCGGCGCCCCGGCAGCCGGCCCGCAGGCGTGACGCGAAGGCGCACAGCAGCTCGTCGCCGACGGCATGGCCGTGCACATCGTTGACGGGCTTGAAGTCGTCGAGGTCGACGAACAGGACCGCGAAGGTGCCGCCCGTCGCGACGCGCGTCTCGATGCGCTCCTCGAGCGCGCCCATGAACCGGGCGCGGTTGGGCAGCCCGGTCAGCGGATCGTGCAGGGCCGCATGGGCGAAGGCGTCGGCCTGCTCCTGGATCTGGCGCGCGGCCTGGGTCGCATGCCCGAGCTCGCGGGTGCGCCGGCGCAGGAGCTCCGAGGCCTGGGCCAGGGCATCGGCGACGACCTGCGCCTCGGTGATCGCCATCGTGGACGGCTCGACGACCTCGCCCCGCCCGAGCGCGCGGGCCGGCTCCCGCAGCGAGCGGACCGCCCCGGCGATGCGCGCGGCGACCAGGAGCGCGAGCAGCACGACCACGAACAGCATGCCCACGCTGAACGCCACCAGCCAGGCAAGCCACCGCGCGACCCGGTTGGCGAGCTGCGCCTCGGGGATGCCCACCGCCACCGTCCAGTGCGCGACCTCGGAGCGCGTGTAGACCGCAACGACCGGCATCCCCTCGAGCGTCTGCGTCGCGACGGTCCCTTGCGGCCGGCTCGCCATCGCGGCCAGCAGGGCCGGCGTCCCCTTGTGGCCGACGAAGCGCTCCGCCGCGTGCGTCCGCGCGACGATGGTTCCCGTGCTGTCGAGGATGGACACGACCCAGCCCGGCTCCGGCTTCTGTTCCGCGATGATCCGGGCGAAGCGCTCCGGCAGGAAGCCCATCGCCAGCGTGGCGGAGATCGCGCCCTCGCGCCGGACGGGGACCTCGATGGCGACCAGCGGTCGCCGCAGGGCGCCGCCGATGAACAGGTCGGACACGGCGGCGTGGCCGGTGGACAGCACGGTGCGCTGGAAGCCCGGATTGCCGTGCATCGGCAGTGCGGTGCCCTGGGCGAGGGCCGTGTTCACGAGCTGGCGGCCGTCCCGGTCCGTCAGTACGAGATTCGTGCCCGGCAGATACGGCTGGACCTCGCGGGCCATCGCCTCGAACCGAACGATGTCGCCAGAGGACAGGGGCGGCGAGGACGCCATCCGATCGAGGGTCGCGATGGCGTTCAGGATGACGCCATCCACCGTCCTGGCCATCGCCCGGGAGTTCGCCTGCGCTTCCCCCACCAGCGCGGCGTACACGGCGCGGTAGGCGGAGACGAACCCGAACGTCGCCGCGATGGTGGCCGGCAACACGCAGGCCGAGACGAGCAGCACGAGGTAGGTGCGGACGCTGGCCGCGCGCGGGCGCGTCCGTCCCCCCGGGCGGTGCCGACCTGCCCGAAGCCTGCCGACGAGGCGCCCGCCGAATGACACGCGTTGACCTTCCGAGCGATGTTTCCGCTCGACTATGCCCCCGAGCCGGCCCTGCGGGACTGACAAAGCGCAAGCGGGCGCGGGCGCGGTGATCGCCGTCAACCGGCGCCGGACACGGGCCTGCGATAACGGGTCCTCGCCGGCGGCGACCGGGTACCGGCGTCGCGGGATCTCGAGGAGCATCGATGATGACCGGCTCATCGACAGCCTGGGCCCTCACGCCGAGCGGGGCCGCCGCGACGGTCGGGCCACGGTCCGGCAGCCCGATCCGCCGGGCCCTGCCGCCGCCGCGCCGATCGGGCGGCCTGCCGCTGATGGAGGCGTTGGCACGGCCCTGCGCGGGCCTGGACTTCGCCCGGCGACCCATCGCCGCGCAGCTGCTTTCCGACCTCCTCTGGGCCGCGTACGGCGTCAACCGGTCCAGCGGCGACCGCACCGCGCCGTACTGGCACCACGCCATGGTCATCGACCTGTACGCGATCAAGGCGAACGGAGCCTGGCGCCACGACGCGCCCGCGCACGCGCTGGAGCGCACCTCGGCCCGGGACCTCCGTGCGACGGCGGCCGCGCCGGAGGCC
>DASVLN010000127.1:0-2837 GCA_036384855.1 Burkholderiaceae bacterium
GTCGGTGACCTTGGCGTTCTCGGTGTTCTGGGAGATCGAGGCCGTCATCTGCTCCATCGAGGCGCTGGTCTCCTCGACGCCGGCGGCCTGCTCGCTGGCGGCCTGCGACAGCGACTGGGCCGTCGCGCTCACCTCTTCGGACGCACCCGCCAGCGCCTCGGCGCTCGAGTTCACCTCGGTGACGACCTGCGCGAGCTTGCTGACCATGCCGTCCATCGCGGACATCAGCTGGCCGATCTCGTCCGTGCCCTGCGCCGGCACGCGCACGGTCAGGTCGCCGGCGGCCAGGCGGTTGGCGGCGTCGACCGCGGCGCGCACCGGCACGGTGATGCCGCGCGTGATGACCAGGGCCATCAGCATGGCGAGCACCGAGCAGCCCGCGATGGTGCCGATGATGGCCACGCGCGCGCTGGCGTAGGTCGCCTGCGCCTCCTGGGCCGCGTGGTCGCCGCCGGCGATGTTGATGTCCGACAGCTTGTCCGCGAGCGTGCGCAGGGCGTCGTAGTGGCGCAGGCTGTCGCCCAGGAGGACGACCTTGGCCTGGTCGTCCTTGTTCTGCTGGATGAGCGCCACGATCTTGGCGTGCTCGGCGACGTAGGCCGCATACTCCGTCTTGAAGCTGTCGAACGCCGCGCGCTCCTCGGGCGAGGTCACCAGCTTCTCGTAGTCGGCCTGGTTGCGCTGCATCTCGGCGAGCTTGTCGCCCGTCTCCTTCTCGGAGGCGGCGACCACGTCCGCATTGCCGGACGCGATGGCCTTGAACTCGAGCACGCGCACCCGGTTGAGGCTGGCCTTCATCGACAGGGCGGTGCGCACGCTGGGCATCCAGCTGGTGGCGAGGTCGACCGCCGCACCGTTGACGATCGTCAGCCGCGTGACGGCGAAGGTGCCGAGGCCCGCCATCAAGGCGAGGACGATGAGAAACGCGCCGGACAGCTTGGTGGCGAGCTTCAGGTTCTTGAACATGATGGGTTCCCGGTGGTGGATTCGGATTCGTGCGAAGGGCGAGCCCTGGGCGTCAGGACAGGGCGGCCGCCGGGCCGCGTGCGGCCTGCGCCTCCTGCATCAGCAGCGGGACGTCGAGGATGAGGGCGACGTCCCCGCTGCCGAGGATGGAAGAGCCGCTGATGCCGCGCACCTGAGCGAACATCCTGGACAGCGGCTTGATGACGGTCTGGGCCTCGCCGAGGAGCGCGTCGACGACGAGGCCGAACTTCTGGCCGGCGTGCTTGACGACGACGATGTTCTGGCGCGCGGACGGCGTCCCCGCGGCCGCCGCGCCCGGCCGCTCCGAAGCAAGGCCGCGCCCCCTCGGGGGGTGGCCGCGGGACTCCGCGGTCGGGGGCGCATGGTCGATTTCGAACAGGTCGCGCAGGCGGATGAACGGCAGCACCTGGCCGCGCAGGTCGGTGTAGTCGTGGCCGGGCTCGGCGCCGAACTCGATGCACTCGTCGACGACGTCCATCGGCACGACGAAGACCGACTTGCCCACGGCGACCTGGAAGCCGTTGATGATCGCCAGCGTCAGCGGCAGGCGCACCGTGACGGTGGTGCCCTCGCCCGGCGTGGAGTCGATGGCGACGCTGCCGCGCAGCGCCGTGATGTTGCGCTTGACGACGTCCATGCCGACGCCGCGCCCCGAGAGGTTGGTGATCTTGTCGGCGGTCGAGAAGCCCGGCTCGAAGATGAGCGCGTAGACCTCGGCATCCGTCAGCGTGCGCGCCGGGTCGACCAGGCCGCGCTCGATGCCCTTGGCGAGGATCTTGTCGCGCGGCAGGCCGCCGCCGTCGTCGCTCACCTGGATGACGATGCTGCCGGAGTCGTGGAACGCGTTGAGCGAGACCGTGCCCTGCGCCGGCTTGCCGCGCGCGGCGCGCACGTCGGGCGCGTCGATGCCGTGGTCCATCGCGTTGCGCACCAGGTGCATCAGCGGGTCGCCGATCTTCTCGACCACGGTCTTGTCCAGCTCGGTGTCCTCGCCGCTGACCCTCAGCTCGATGTCCTTGCCCAGCTCGCGCGCGACGTCGTGGACGACGCGCTTGAAGCGGTTGAACGTGGCGCCGATCTTGACCATGCGCAGCTGCAGCGCGCTGTCGCGCACCTCCTCGACGAGGCCCGACAGCGTGGAGTTGCACTCGATCAGCTCGGGGTTGCGCGTGCGCTTGGCCGCGAGGTTGGCGCCGGCGGTGGCGATGATCAGCTCGCCGACCAGGTTGATCAGGCGATCGAGCTTGTCGGCGTCGACGCGCACCGACTGCGACTCCGGCGACCTGGCCGCCGCGTCGCGGCCGCGGCTCTGGCTCTGTCGCGCGAGCGCGGCGTCGATGACCTGCGGCGCGACCTTGCCCTGCTCGGCGAGGATGGCGCCGATGCGATGCGCCGGCTCGACCGCCTGCGCCTGCAGCGCGGCCTCGAGCTCGTGCGCGGTGACGCTGCCGCAGCGCACCAGGATCTCGCCGAGGCGGTCGGGCCCCTCGGGCAGGCCCCGGATCAGCTCGACGTACTCGGCCACGCGGCTGTGCGGCGCGACGATGCGCAGCGTGCAGTCGTCGATCACGAACTCGAACACGTTCTCGATGGCGGCCTTGTCGGCGGCCGTCAGCAGCGCGATCTCGAAGCCGAGGCAGCAGCCTTCGGGATCGAGCGCGTCCAGCGCCGGCACGGCGTCGGCGAGCGTCTCGAGGTGCTCGACCCGGCCGATGGTGCCGAGGTAGCGGATGAACGACAGCGGATCCATGCCGTTGCGCAGCACGTCCGGGCCGAAGCGCAGCGACAGGTGCCAGTGGTCGGCGCCGCCCGCGGCTCCGGCCGGCGCCGCGGGTTCGCAGGCGCCGCGC
>DASVLN010000128.1:0-18131 GCA_036384855.1 Burkholderiaceae bacterium
CGCGCGTGACGACCGCGTGGCGCCAGACCTCCCGCGTCATCGAGACGTCGACATGCCGGCCGCGCCCCGTGCGCTGCGCGCCGAGCAGCGCGGCGAGCAGCGCGCTCGTCGCCGCCAGCGTGCCGCCCAGCAGGTCGGCGATCTGGAAGTTGGGCAGCGCGAGCTCGCCTGCCGCCGTCCCGACCTGGCTCAGCACGCCGGCAAGTGCGATGTAGTTGATGTCGTGGCCTGCCCGCGACGCATAGGGCCCGCGCTGTCCGTAGCCGGTGATCGAGGCCATCACCAGGCGCGGATTGCGCGCCCGCAGCACGTCCCAATCCAGGCCCAGGCGTGCCATCGCGCCCGGCCGGAAACCTTCGACGAGCGCGTCCGCGCCCTCCACCAGCGCCAGCAGCTGCTCGCGTCCGGCCGCGCTGCGCAGGTCCAGCCGCAGTTCACGCTTGCCGCGATTGAGCTCGCGGTAGAACGCGCTGTCGCGGCCGGCCGCGCGATCCTCGCGGCCGGCCAGCAGGTGGCGCGCCGCGTCGCCGACGCCCGGCTCGTCGATCTTGAGGACCTCGGCGCCCCAGTCGGCCAGGTGCCGCGTGGCGAACGGGCCCGGCAGCAGGCGGGTGAGGTCGAGGACGCGCAGGCCCTCCAGGCAGCCCGCCAGGCAGCCCGCCAGGCCGGGATCCGCGTCCGGGGCCGTCGTCGCGGCGTCGGTGCCGGAGGGGGAACCATCGGCTGCAACCGAGGCGGCCGCGGCCCGCGCGACCGGCTCAGATGAACTCACGCTCGCGCAGCCACTTGGTCGCGACCCACTTCTCGCCCTCGATCACCGGAGCGCCGCCATGCAGGCTCTTGGTGTCGACATGGGCCCGGTCGTAGCTGAAGTAGACCGCGTTGCCCTTGATCGGCGCGACCTCCAGGCCGACATCGGGGAAGGTCGTGCCGCCGCCCTTCTTGGGCGTGTTCAGGTACATAAGCAACGTGCCGACGCGCTGGCCTCCACGGGTCAGGATCGTGGCCGAGCCGGGGTGCACCGGGTCGAAGTAGTCGTAGTGCGGCTTGTACTCGGCGCCCGGCTTGTAGTGCAGGACCTGCAGGCCCTCGCCGTTCTCGACCGGCCAGTGCAGCAGCGCCGCGATGCGCTTCTCGATGCGCTCGATCAGGCTCGTCTCGCCGCGCTCGAAGAACATGCCGCGGCTGGTGCGGGCGACGTTGACCTCGCTGCCGCCGGTCTTGTTGTCCACGGTCTCCGAGCGCGCCATGCGCGGGCCCGCCAGCGCGATCATCTGGTCGCACTCGGCGTCGGTCAGGAAGCCGCTGAAGACCACCACGCGCGGCAACTTCATGCTCATGAGAACCGTCACGTCGCGATCCAGCACCCGCAGCTTGCTGGGCGAATCCGCGACGGACGGCTCGGGCACCGGCACCGGCAGCGCCTCGTGCTTGGGCAGCTTGGCGCGCTCCTGTTCGGCGAGGTGGGCCTTGAGCGTCTCCTCGAGCGCCTGGATCGCGACGTCCTCGTGCCAGCCGCTGGTCTTCATCGCCTCCAGCACCTGGTCTGGGGCCACGCCGGCCTGCGCCTGGGAGATGATCCACTGGCGGAGTTCGTGCGAGATGTACTGTTGCCGCTTGTCGCCGGCGGCGGTCTGCGTGATGGATTGCGAGGACATGGGACTCAAGCTCCGGGACGAGGCATCGACGATCTCGGCCCGACCCGGACCGCGATCTCCAATCCCCGTATTCTGGCAGCGCGCAACGGTCGAGCTCGCAGGGAATCCCTCCATTCCGCGGCCTGCGGGCGCCACCGGGGCCGAATTCACAGGATTCGCGCAGCGGACCGGGTCGATGCCCGCTCAGGCGCCGCGCCGCCGGAACACGTAGCGGTCGGGCTCCGACGCACGCGGCGCGAACGCGTACCCGTCGGCATCGAAGGCCTGGAGCTGCTCCGGCAGCGTCGCCCGCGCGTCGATCGCGAAGCGTGCCATCCGGCCGCGGGCGCGCTTGGCGAAGAAGCTGATCACCTTCCACTCGCCGGCCTTCCAGTCCTCGAAGACGCATTCGACCACACGGGCGCGCAACACCTTCTCGCGGCCGCGACGCGCCTGCGTGACCTTGAAATACTCCTGCGACGCGAGATTCACCACCACCGGCGCCGGGTCGCGCGCCTGCAGCGCATTGAGGTGCGCAGCCACCTTGTCGCCCCAGAACGCGTAGAGCGAGCCGCCGCGCCCGGTCTCCAGCGCCGAGCCCATCTCAAGCCGGTACGGCTGCAGCCGATCCAGCGGACGCAGCACGCCGTAGAGGCCGCTGAGCATCAGCACGTGCTTCTGCGCCCAGGCGATCCCGCCGGCGTCCAGCGTGCGCGCCTGCAGGCCGTCGTAGACGTCGCCGTCGAAGGCCCACATCGCGGGGCGGCTGTTGCGCGCGGTCGCGCGCGACGACCATGCGCGATAGCGATCGACGTTCAGGCGCGCGAGCTCGTCGGAGAGGTGCATCAGCGCGGCGACCTCGGCCACGGACTTGCCGCGCAACGCGGCGATCAGCTCGGCGGAGTCCTTCGGGTATTGCGGCGCCGTCGCCGCCGGCCGCAGGGCCGCCCGGGCGGCGACGACGGCCTCGGGCAGCGGGGATTCGTAATCGAGCGTCTTCGCGGGCGACAGGAGCAGCAGCATGGCGGGCAGTGTAGCGACGCCTCGACGGGGAGTGCGGGCCGGCCCCGCGGGCGCGGAAGGCACTGCGGCACGCAAACCGCTTCGCCCAGGCGCACCGGACGAGAAGGCCACCGGCGACACGACGCCCCCGAGAGCAGCGTCATGCGCAGGGCCGCGACGCCGCCCTCCGAATCGCGTCGGGCAGGCCGGCGGTCCCGGAGGTCTCAGCGCTGCGTCGCCGAGGGGGGTGCCGGCGTGCCCGCGTCCGTGCCGTTCCCGTGCGGCGAGCCGGAAGACGGGCCCGTCGCCGACACGGAAAACTCCGACTGCGCCAGCGCGGCGTCGACCGCCGCGAGGAAGTCCGGGCTGTTCTTGAACAGGGCGGCCAGCTTGCCGCTGCGCACGCGTTCGGCAGGCGTCAAGGTGGCCGGATCGATCGCGGGCAGATCCTCCGCGCTGGGCGGCGTGATCTCGCGGGCCATGTCCTGCAGCGCCATGCCCACCGCCTTGTCCGGCCGCGCGAGTCCACCGCGCCCGTTGGCGATCATGTAGCCGAGGTTGTGCCGCGCCGGCGCGAGGCCTTGCGCCGCCGCCGCCCGGAATCCCCCCAGCGCCGCCGCATCGTCCCGCGCCATGCCCTTGCCGCGAGCCTCCAGCAGCGCGAGATGGTTGCGGGCAGGCGCGTTGCCGCGCGCCTCGGCCAGGCGATACCACCTCAGCGCCTCCGCGGTGTCCGCCGGCATGCCCCGGCCTTCCTCCGCCATCCAGCCGAGGTTGTCCATCGCGAACGCGTTGCCCTTGCGCGCCGCGAGGCGGAACTGCCGCAGCGCCGCCGCATCGTCGCGCGGCACGCCCAGCCCGTTGGCCAGCATCCAGCCGAGGTTGTTCTGGCCCGAAGCGTTGCCCTGCGCCGCAGCCTTCTGGTACCAGGCGACGGACTGCTTCTCGTCCGCGATGACGGCCTCGCCCGCGGCGTACATCAACCCCAGGCTGACCTGCGCCGGCGCGTAGCCTGCGTCGGCGGCGCGACGGATCCAGCGCTCCGCCTCGACCGGGTCGCGCGGCCCGCCATGGCCGTTGAGCAACGCCATGCCGAGGTTGTGTTCCGCTGTCGGATCGCCTTGTGACGCCGCCAGCCGCAGCCAGCGCAGCGATTCGGCCGGGTCGCGCTTGACGCCCCGACCCTCGCTGTAGACCCAGCCGAGGGCGCTCTGCGCACGTGCGTCGCCCTGGGCGGCGGCGGCCTGGTACCAATGCAAGGCGGTCGCGTCGTCGCGCGAGACGCCCTGCCCGTTCGTGTAGAAGACCCCGAGCCGGTACTGCGCCACGGCCAGGCCCTGCTCCGCGGCGAGCGTGGCCCAGTGGGCTGCCTGGACATCGTCCTGCGGTACCCCGCGGCCGATCAGGCTGAGGTAGGCGAGATTGCTTTGCGCGTTGGGCTCGCCCTGGTCGGCTGCCTTGCGGTACCACTTGGCCGCTTCGTCGAAGTCGCGCGGGACGCCCTTGCCTTGTTCGTAGAGCAAGCCGAGGTCGGTCTGCGCCCGCGGGTCGCCCTGGTCCGCGGCCTTGCGGAACCAGCGCGCGGCGGCAACGTCGTCGACCGGCACACCATACCCCCGCAGGTACATGTCGCCGAGCGCGAATTGCGCGTCGCGGTCGCCCTTGTCGGCCAGGGGCCGGAACTCCTGCAGCGCGGTCGCGTAGTCGCCGTGGCGGCCCGCTTCGTAGGCTTCCTGCAATCCGGCCCACGCTGGCAGGCTCGCACCGCTCAGCATCAGGACCAGTCCGAGCGTGGCCGATCCCCGCCGCCATATCCAGGAGGCGTGCGACCGCTCCGCCGTCACCCTCGGGCTCGATGGCTGGCGGACGGACGAGGACTTCATGTCGGGCGGTTCCTGGATGACGGTTCGCGTCGGGTCCCGGCCGGGCTCCGTCCACGCGGGGCGCCTGGGCCGCCCTCCTGGGCGACGAGGCGACGCAGCCCGAATTATCGATGCGGGCCCCGCGTCCGATGCCGGGGGCTTGCCTTAGGTCGTCGCAGGCATGCGACACGGCGCCGTCCGGGGGTCGTACTGGGCGCGGCCTGGCCGTGCGACGGGTGGAAGAGCGCGCGGACATGCGGTCCTCAATGGAAATCACGGCTGCGCGTGGCCAGCCCCTGCAGCATCGGCGTATGGTCGACGAGCGTCTTCGCGACGAGGTGCCGCACCTCGCCCTCGCGCTGCCACACGCCGTACACCGTCAGCAGCGACGCACCGAGCAGCGGGCGGCGCTGCGCCGCCGCGACCGCGGGCCACACGATCACGTTGACCACGCCGGTCTCGTCCTCCAGCGTGACGAAGACGACGCCCTTGGCCGTGCCCGGCTGCTGCCGGTGCGTGACGAGCCCGCAGGCTCGCGCCAGTTGTCCGGAGCGCCACGTCTCGTTCAAGCGCACCGCCTGCTCGACCTTGAACGGCGCCAGCGACGAGCGCAGCAACGCGAGGGGATGGCACTTCAGCGACAGTCCCAGTGCCTGGTAATCGGCCAGCACCGCGTCGGCAAGCCCCAGGGATTCCAGTCGAGGCCCGGTGCCTTCGTCGGTGCGGGTCTGCTTAAGCAGCGGCGTCGATCGCGTGTCCACACCCGCGACGGCCCACAGCGACTCGCGCCGTCCACCGCTCAGTCCACCCAGGGCGTCGGCGGCGGCGAGGCATTGCAGGGCGTGGTCGTCCAGGCCGGCGCGGCGGGCGAGATCCTCGACATCGACGAAAGGCGCACGGGCGCGCGCGCGCTCGATGCGTCGGCCTTCCCGTTCGTCGAGTCCCTGGACGCGCCCGAGACCGAGCCGCACCGCGCACAGGCCGGACGGGATGAAGCGCTCGGCGCACGCGGGAACGTTCTCCTCCGGCAGCGCCGGCTCGAGCGTGGAATCCCAGTCGCTCACGAGGATGTCCACCGGCCGCACCGCGACCCCGTGCGCGCGCGCATCGCGCACGAGCTGCGGCGCCGCGTAGAAGCCCATGGGCAGGCTGTTGAGCAAGGCGGCGAGGAACGCGTCCGGGTGATAGCGCTTGATCCAGGAACTGGCATAGACCAGCGACGCGAAGCTCGCCGCGTGGCTCTCGGGGAAGCCATATTCGCCGAAGCCCTGGATCTGCTTGAAGATGTTGTCGATGAATTCGATCGCGTAACCCTTGGCGAGCATCCGCGAGGTGAGCTTTTCCTGGAACGGCTCCAGGCCGCCCTTGCGCTTCCACGCCGCCATCGCGCGCCGCAGCTGGTCGGCCTCGCCGGGCGTGAAATCGGCGGCGACGACCGCCAGCTGCATGACCTGCTCCTGGAAGATCGGCACGCCCAGCGTGCGCTTCAGGACTTCCTCGACCTCGGGGCTGGGATAGTCCACCGCCTCCTTCTTCTCGCGCCGCTTCAGGTAGGGGTGCACCATGCCGCCCTGGATCGGGCCGGGCCGCACGATCGCGACCTCGACGACGAGGTCGTAGAACGCCTCGGGTCTCAGCCGCGGCAGCATGCTCATCTGGGCCCGGCTCTCCACCTGGAAGACACCGACCGAATCGGCCGCCGACAGCATCGCGAAGACGGCCGGGTCGTCGCCTTTCGGGATCGCTTCGAGGGTCAGCGTCGAACTCCAGGCATCCGGCGCGGTCTCGCCCCGCAACCATTCCGGCCGCAGCGGCCCCATCCGGCGGACCTTCTCATCGACGAACACGATGGCTCGCTTGAGCGCGCTGAGCATGCCCAGCGCCAGGATGTCGACCTTGAGCAAGCCGAGCACGTCGAGGTCGTCCTTGTCCCACTGGATCACGGTGCGGCCATCCATGGCGGCGTTCTCCACGGGCACCATGCGGGCGACGTCCTCGCGGGCGATGAGGAAGCCTCCGGGATGCTGGCTCAGGTGCCGCGGCTGGCCACGCAGCTTCATGCTCAGCGCGATCCAGTTGCGGCCAAGGCGGGAATCAGGATCGAAGCCATGCTCCATCAACGAGAGGGCCAGCCGCTCGACCGCGCTGCCCGCCGCGGAGCCGCCGACATGGTGCAGGCTGCGCGTGACCGCGTTGATGCGGTCGAGATCCACGCCGAGCGCACGTCCGACGTCCCGTACGGCCGACTTGGTGCGATAGCGCGTGATCACGCCGGTCAGCGCCGCCCGATGACGTCCGTACTTGTCGTAGATGTACTGGATCACCTCCTCGCGGCGCTGGTGCTCGAAGTCGATGTCGATGTCGGGTGGCTCGCCGCGCTCCTCGCTGATGAAGCGCTCGAACAGGACCTCGGTCTGATCGGGATCGACCTCGGTGACCCCGAGGCAGTAGCACACGGCCGAATTGGCGGCGCTGCCGCGCCCCTGGCACAGGATGCGTCGCGATCGCGCCCAGCGGACGATGTCGGCCACCGTCAGGAAGTAGGCCTCGTACTTCAGCCGCCCGATGAGGTCCAGCTCGTGCTCGATGAGTCTCCTCGCCTTGTGCGGCACGTTCGCCCCGAAGCGGCGAACGGCCCCCTCCTCGGTCAGCTGGCGCAGCCACGAGGCGGGCGTGTGACCCTTGGGCACGATCTCCTGGGGATAGGTGTACTTGATCTCGCTCAGCGAAAACTTGCAACGTCCCGCGATCGCCATCGTCTCGGCCATCCAGGCCTCGTCGAAGAGCATGCGCAGGCGGGCCCGCCCGCGCAGGTGCGCTTCCGCGTTGGCCGACAAGGCATGGCCTGCCTCGCCCAGGGTGCACTGGAGGCGCGTGGCGGTGAGGACGTCCTGCAAGGGCTTGGCCGAATGGGTTGCCATCAGGACGTCTCCCACCGCCACGATCCTGAGCCCGGTGGCGCGGGCGACGGCCTTGACGCGCTCGCGCAGTTCGTCGTCGTCACCCTGCCCCAGCATCGGCAACGCGAGCCAGCCGCGGTCGAGGCCGAACCAGGTCTTCAGCCACTGCGCCTGGGAGAACAGCGATTCGACCGGCAGCGCTGCCGACGGGCGGTTCACGAATTCCGGCATCGGCGCAGGCTTGGCCTCGCGAAGCGCAGCGGGCGCGACGCCCTCCGGCGTGTCCGTCACCGGCTCGGATGGATCCACCGCTGCCGCCCCATCGCGCATCTGGCGAGCCACACGACCACCCGGACGGCCCGCGCCCGGCTTGTTGGTGGCGATCGTCGCGGCCGCCCGTGCCCGCGCGATGGCGATGACGCTCTGGCTGGAGGGCATCGGCTGGCTCGACGTGGCCGCGGGTGAAAGTACGTTTCCGGACACGGCTCGCCCCTCGTCGGCCCCTCCTGGCGCCGATGGCCGGATCTGGGCGCCGATCCGCACGGGGCCGGTCGTGGGCAGCAGAAGGGCGAGGCAGTCCGGGAGCCCGGTCAGGCCCTCGATGGGCGCATGGCCCTCGACATCGCCGGCCCGGGCTTCGTAGCGGCCCTTCTCGGCCCGCCGCCGCGCCAGGCTGATCCATTGCGACAGGTTGCTGTAACCCCGATGCGTGGTCGCCAGCAGTACGAGCCGCATGGGCAGGCCACCGACGCCTGCCTCCAGCCGCATCTCGGCCCCAACGATGAGGTGCAGTCCGACCTCGGTGGCACGTTCATGGGCATGCACCACCCCGGACAGCGAGCACTCGTCGGTGATCGCCAGGGCCGAGTAGCGCAACTCGGCGGCACGGTCGACCAGTTCCTCCGGGGAGGAAGCCCCGGTGAGGAAGCTGAAGTTGCTGCGGCAGAGCAGCTCGGCGTAGTCAGGCAGCATGGCGTAGGGAATGCGATACGAGGACAACGTACCTCGCCAGGAACGTGGTCACGCCACGGTCGGCCAATGCAGCGGCCACTCCGAAGAGGCGCCGGATGTCGACATCGAGCTGCTGCGTCCAGGCATCAGGGCCTTCACGTCGAGCCGCATCGTCGATACTGTATTTTCATACAGCATACGCGCCAGGCGCGACCCTGACAAGACCCGAGGCATTCGCCGGTGCGCCGCCCGCCGGAAACGGAGCCCAACCCGCCGACGATGTCCGGAATCGTCCTGCCGACGTCCCGTGCCGGCCTCGCGCCGAGGCGAGCCGGACACTACGCTAGCGGCACACTCTCACGAGGACATCCGATGCTTCTCCTCAAGCCCGGCTGCGAATGCTGCGATGCCGACCTGCCGCCCGAATCTCCGGCCGCACGCATCTGCTCGTTCGAATGCACCTTCTGCGCCGAGTGCGCCGATGGCCCCCTCGGCGGCCGCTGCCCCAACTGCGCAGGAGAGCTGGTGCGCCGCCCGATCCGACCGCCCGCGGAGCTCGCGGCACACCCGGCCTCGACGACGCGCGTCTTCAGGCCCAGAGGCGACGCCGAGCCCCGCTGACCCGAACAGGGCCGTGCGAAGACGCTCTTCCCACGCCGAGCGCGCCATTTCGCCCACTTAACCCCCCGTCCGGCGCGGCGGAGTTCTTGCATTCGGCTCCAAGAATGGCGTCATGCACCACGCCATCTCCGCGACCCCGAACCGTTCGCCCAACCGTTCGCCCACCCTTCGCCTGCTCGACTGCTGGTACGCTCGGCCGGATGAACCGACGCCTGCACGCCCTCCCGCTCACGATCCTCGCCGCCCTCTGCGGCTGCGCGGCCGACCCCGCGGCCAAGAGTGCGGCCGATGCCGGCGCGGCGATCCAGCAGGCGGCGGAGGCGCCCCTGGCCGACCTCAATCTCGTGCAGACGAAGATCCCTCCGGCGCTGCAGGCCGCAATGCAGGCCCCGTACGCCCTGCCGCCGCGCAAGACCTGCCCGGATCTCGCCGGCGAGGTGACGGCCCTGGACGCGGCGCTGGGCCCGGACCTCGACACGCCGGCGACGCCCTCCGATCCGGGCCTGGTCGCGCGCGGCGCGCATGCGATCGGCGGCGCGGCCAACGACGCGCTCAAAGGCGCGGCCGAGAGCGTGATCCCGTTCCGCGGCTGGGTTCGTCGCCTGGACGGTGCGGAGCGCCACTCCAAGGAGGTCGCGGCCGCCATCGCCGCGGGCTCGGTGCGCCGGGCCTACCTCAAGGGCGTGGGCCAGGCACTCGGTTGCACGCCGCCCGCCGCCCCGGCGTCCGCACTCGCGGCTTCCGCGGTGGCGACCGCGGCACCGGCGGCCGACGTCCCCGCCGGAACCGTTCGTTGACGCATGCCGCCGTCTCGCACGCCAGCATCGCACGCGACGCAAGCCATGGATCGCCCCATCGTCGGATTCCACCAGGACGAGGCGGGCGACTGGGTCGCCGAGCTCGCCTGCGGCCACTTCCAGCACGTGCGTCACGATCCGCCGTGGACGAACCGCCCCTGGACGCAGACCGCAGAAGGGCGAGCAGGGGCACTGGGTCGGACGCTCGCCTGCCGCAAGTGCGACCAGGGCGCCCCGCCGGACATGCTTCTGCCCGACGCCCGCTGAGGCAGCGACGCGCGGGACCGTGTCGCTTCGCGCTGCCCACGCCAGCGTGCGTGAAGCTGGCGGGACGCCCGATCAGGACATCGCAAGCCGCAGTTCGTCGATCGCGGCAGGCGACAGCCACAGCAGGGTGTCGAGCGAGACGGCGATGCGCGACACGATGGATTCCCGCGGGCCCTCCCGCCAGATCCTCGAGCCGTAGAAGCCGTCCTGCTGCGCCTTCAGGTGCGCGCGGTCGTCGAACGCGCGGATGAGGAAATAGCCGTCCTCCTCGCTCGAATGACCGTGGGCGACGACGTCCATCCCGTAGTCGCGCACCAGCTCCAGCGCCCGAGACATCGCGAGGTGGAACTCCGCGCGCGTCCCGGGGACGAGCTTGTAGGCGCGGATCTCGACCAGTCGGGAGCCCGGAGGCGAAGCATCGGTGAGCGAGGGCGGGGCGATGGACATGTCGTGTCGCGTGAAAAGTCGGGAGTGAACGTTCGAAGGCCGAGCCCGCAGTGTGCCTGTCGGCCAGGTCAGGATCCGTCATGTTTTTACACGGCGCCTCGCAACGGCTAGGGTGAAACCAGCCCCTAAGGCGAAGCGGCGCTGCCGCAGCGGCCTGCGCGACGGTGCGCGCGATCCGGCGTGCCAAGGGGTTGACGCGGAGCGTCGAGCGGGCATGCTCCCGCGATTGCCGGAGGCCTCGATGACCGCCCAGCTCGACACTGCCACCACCTTCGCCCGGGTCTCCGAGCTCTGCCTCGCGCTGCCGGAGGTGGAGCGCCAGCTCCAGGGCCGCCATGCCGATTTCCGCGTGCGCAACAAACCGTTCGCCTATTTCCTCGACGACCACCATGGCGACGGCATCGTCTCCGTCTGCTGCCGCTCGGCGCTTGGCGAGAACGTCGACCGCGCGGGGCGTGATCCGGCGCGCTTCTACCTGCCCGCCTACATCGGCAAGCGCGGCTGGTTCGGCATCCGGCTGGACGCCGCACTGGTCGATTGGGATGACATAGGCCAGGCGATATCGCTCAGCTGGCGGCTGGCGGCGCCCGGTGCCCTGGTCGCGCGCCACGAGAGCCAGGCCGCGCAGGCGCTGGCGGCGGCGATGCGGGCGGCGGATCGACCCTGAGTCCGCCCGCACCGAGCCTCGCGACGGATCGGTCGTCGCCCCGGCAAGCCTGCCATCCATCCGCCGGAGCCGCAGCTGGTCGCATGCGCGTTGACGCCGCCCGGTGGCCGCGCGATCGTGGCGACATCGGGACGGCGCGCATTCGCGAGCCTGCCCTGGAACAGACGAAAGTCCTGCGATGAATGCGCTTCTCGCCCTCGTGCTCTGGTGCCTGCTGTTCGTGCTGTGCTGGCCGGTCGCACTGATCGCCCTGGTGCTGTGGCCCGTCGTGTGGCTGGTCACGCTGCCGCTGCGGCTCGTGGGGATCGGCGTGGGGGCCGCCTTCGCGTTCCTGACGGCGCTGCTGTTCCTGCCGGCGCGCGCGCTGGGGCACCGCCGCTGAGGTCGATCCGCCGGCGCGTCGCAGAGCCGGCAAAAAGGGCCGGAAATCGACCGATCCGCGCAGGGCGGCGCGCGCGCGGCGCGTCACAATCACCTGGACGGCCACCCGTTCCCGCGCCGACGGCCGTCGACACCGCGCGAATCCGCGCCACCGCCTCGACGCCGCGAGGCGACACCGCCCGGCAACTCTGGGGGCGCATCGCGAGCCTTGACACGCTCGCGCCATCGTCCGACTCGCGCGATGCGAGGCGGATCAATTCCACGACGCCGTCGCCGACGGCCTGCCCCGACGAGTCGACGACGTCCCGCACCCTCTCGCGCGGCGTCACCCTTGTCGGACGCGACGCATTCGACGCGGATCGACCGCTCCCCGGCATGTTCCGCGGCGGCGGTGGGCGATCCCGTCGCACCGACTCGCGAATCCGCGGCCCGGCCCCGCGCCGGGCCTGCCCCCGTCGATGCGGCGTCGCGACGCCGTCCATCGGCCGTCGATACCCGCGCCGCGGCGATGCGCTTCGTGCGCCGCCGGGTATCCAAGCCCCCGAGCGTCCGCGCGCCTGAGGCGTCGCGCGACGCGCCAGCTCGCCAAGGGCAACTTGCGCCTGCAATCGAGGCGCGCCCGCGTCGCCCCGCCCGCCCACCCTCGTCAGGAGAGCCCATGCCCGACTCCACCCCCAGCACCCGAACGCCCGCACCATCGCGCGACGCCCCGACCGACATCGAGGGTGCCCTGCACCTCGCGCTGTCGTCGAGCTCGGGCACCGTGGTCACCGATATCATCATCCACGAAGGCCAGGCGATCCGCGCGAAGTCCGCGCGCGGCACCTTGCCCTTGCACCAGCTGTTCCCGGGCATCGCGCCGTTCGCGGTGACGCGCGCCCACATCGCGGCGTACCTCGCGCCGCTCGACGGCGATCACGCGGCCGCCGCGATGACCGCGGGACGCGAAACCCGGATCGACCCCGAGCTCGCGCGGCAGCACCCGCTGTGCTTCCGCATCGACGGGCCAGGCGGCGCGAGCCTGCGCTGCAGCCTGTTCTTGCGCAACACCGGTGAACTCGCCCTCGTCATGCGCGTCTCGCCGGGCACGATCACGCCGCTGAGCTACCTGAACATCCCGCAGGACCTCCTGACCGCATTCACCGAGTCCACGAGCGGCTTCATCGTGATTACCGGACCGACGGGCGCTGGCAAGAGCGAGACCGCGATGTCCGTCCTCGACTGGCACAACGCCCAGCATGCCGGCCACATCCTCACGCTGGAGGATCCGGTCGAGAAGCGCCTCGCCTCGCGCAGGTCCATCGTGACGCAGCGCGAGGTCGGCGTCGGCGCGCCGAGCTTCGCCGACGGCATGCGTTCGGCGCTGCGCATGAGCCCCGACATCCTGTACGCCTCGGAGATCGGCGATGCCGAGACCGCGATGCAGGCCATCCAGGGCGGCGAATCGGGCTCGCTCATGATCGCCACCACCCACGGCAAGACCGTGACGGGTGCGCTTCGCAAGATCCTCGGCCACCTGGGCCCGGGGGCCGATGCGATGCGGCAGGTGCTCGCAGGCAACCTCGTCGCCGTGGTGCGCCAGGCGCTGGTGCCGGCGCGCAGCGGCGAGCGCTACCTCCTGGTCGCCGACGTCCTCTACAACACCGGACGCGTGACGCAGTACATCGACAAGGGCGACTGGACGGGACTCGAGGCCGCGATGCGCCAGGACCACTACCTGCACACGAACGAATGGTTCCCGATGAGCACCCGGCTCGCCGAGTTGGTCGAGCATGGCGAGATCGACGTCGCCGAGGCGATGCGCGAGGCTTCCGACATTCCCACGCTGCGGCGCCGGCTCTCGGGGATCTCGCCGTTCACCACCTATCGCTGAAGCCGGGCGATGCCCACGGCGAGCCGCCTCTCAATCGCCGCGCGACCGCAGCGCGGCCTCGATGCGCCGGTCGGGCACGAGCCAGACCAGCGCCACGACCAGGTACAGCGCCTGCGCGAGGCCAGGGATCCAGAACGACGACACGATGCCGGCCAGGTAGAGCACGGGCGAGAAGCGACCCTTCCAGTCGCGCCCCAGCGCTTGCCGCAGCAGCGACTGCGGCCCTTCCGCTCGCAGGATGACGGCCTGCAGGATCGCCCACGAGATCGCGGCCATCAGCAGCACGCCGCCGTACATGGCCGAGGGCAGCGGCGCGAAATGGTTCTCGCCCATCCAGCCCGTGGCGAAGGGGAACAGCGACAGCCAGAACAACAGGTGCAGGTTCGCCCACAGCATGCCGCCGGTGACGCGGCTCGTCGCGTGCAGCAGGTGGTGATGGTTGTTCCAGTAGATGCCGACGTAGATGAAGCTCAGCACGTAGCTCACGAAGATCGGCCACTGGGCGGTGAGCGCGGCGAGGTCGTCCCCGTGGGGCACGTGCAACTCGAGCACCATGATCGTGATGATGATGGCCAGCACGCCATCGCTGAATGCTTCGAACCGCCCCTTGCCCATCGTCCCTCCGCAGTCGGTCTGCGCGCCGCGCGCCCGGGCGCATTGTCGCCGGCCGCACGTCGGCCGATTTGCCGGTCTCGCAGGGCGCTATTCCGCGCGCCGCCCGCCGCCGAGGCCACTAAGCTCGATGGCGATGGAGCCCGCCGTCCCGAACCCGACTTCAGTATCTCGCCCGGAACGCGATGCGGCGCGACGGCGTCCGGAGAACTCCGGCACGAAGCCCGGCCGCGCCCTGGGGGCGGCGGTCCCCGCCGTCGCGACCCGCGCTCCCTGCAGCCTTTCCCCGCGCACCGCGGCGGCCGCGAGCACACCAGACGCCAACGCCACGGCGCTGCTGCAGCATGCGCTGCACAAGCGATCGCAAGGCCTCGATGGACAGGCACTGGCCCTCACGCGAGCCGCGCTCGCGACGGAGCCGTCGCGCGCCGACGCGTGGACGCTGCTGGGCATCCTCGAGCAGCGGGCCGGACGCGACGCGGAGGCGGAGGCGGCCTACCGGGCGGCGATCGGCGTCCATCCCGGTTATGCCGACGCCTGGACCAACCTCGGCAACCTGCTGCGCGACCGCGGCGACCGCAACGGCACGTTGACGGCGTTCGGCAACGCGATGCGGCTGGCTCCGCGCGATCCGGAGCCCATCTACAACCTCGGCGTGGCACTCGAGCATTTCGGCGACTGGTCCGGCTCGCTGATGGCATTCGAAGCGGCACTGGAATGTGCTCCGGAGCACGCGGACGCCGCCTGGAACCTGTCGCTCGCACTGCTGCGACATGGCGAGCTCGAGCGCGGCTTCCGGCACTACGAGTCGCGTTTCCGGCGCCTCGCACCCGCCCCGAGGGCATGCGCCCGGCCGGCCTGGAGCGGCGAGCCGCTCGCCGGCCTGCGCGTGCTCGTCTGGGCGGAACAGGGCTTCGGCGACACGCTGCAGTTCCTGCGCTTCGTCCCCGAACTGGCGCGTCGCGGCGCGCAGGTCATCCTGGAGGTACCCCGCGAGTTGCGCGGCCTCGCATCGCGGCTTCCCGGCGCTCCGGAGGTGCGCGTCCCGGGCGAGGCGCTGCCGCGCTTCGACGTCCATCTGGCGCTGATGAGCCTTCCCTTCGCGCTCGGCCTCCGCGGAAACGAGCTGGCAGCCGCCGCTCCCTACCTGCAGGCCGATGCCGCCCGGGTTGCCGACTGGCGGACACGCCTGCATTCGCTTGGATGGAAGCCGGCTCGGGCGCTCGCCGTCGGGGTGGTGTGGGCGACGAACCCGGCCCTTCCCAACGCGCGCGATCGTTCGCCGGGACTCGCGACGCTGGCACCGCTGCTGAAGGCGCCCGGACTGCGCTGGTTCTCGCTGCAGAAGGGCACGGGCGAGGCCGAACTCGCCGCCACCGCGGCAGCCGGGCCCATCACCGACCTGGCGGCCCACATCGACGACTTCGACGACACCGCCGCCATCGTCGCGAACCTGGATGTCGTCGTGACCTGCGACACATCGGTCGCCCATCTCGCAGGCGCGCTGGGCAAGCCGACCTTCGTGCTGCTGCCTTTCGTGCCAGACTGGCGCTACGGCCTGGCGCCGCACGACACGCCTTGGTACCCGAGCATGCGTCTGTTCCGGCAGTCGAGGCGTGGGCATTGGGGCGATGCCCGGGAGCGGGTGGCCGGAGCGCTGGCGCGAGCCGTGGCGGCCTGCGAGCGCGTCGACGGGACCTGCGGCGAGCCGTCCACGACGCCGGCTGCGGCCCTGACCTGACGCGCCAGCGGGACGAGCTCCCGGTTCCGGCGGCGATGACTCTGTGCGGGTGGTGGCGCCGGAAGTCGCGTCCATCAGCCCCCCATCGCCGCGGCGGCCCGGCTCGATCGTCCGCGAGGCCGAGTGTCCGCCGCCACCCTCGGGACGCGAAGCGTCGCAGCGCCCTGCCCTTCCACCGGCGGCGCGGCAGCCCGGGCAGCGACGACCCGGCGAAGTGTTTGGCAGACTCGTCCGCGCGCCTCCGCGGGGCAGCGGGCAGGCCAATTGCTACAGATTGCTACAGCCAAAAATAAGTCGATCGTGAAATCGAGCCGCAAATCGAGTCCTGCCCTCTCCGAGGCCGATGCCGGCTTCCAGCCGCGGGATCACACTGGTTTCGAGCTTCCGCGCGCATTGCCGTCGACCGTCACGCCACTCCTGCCGGCCGCGACGCGGTGCTCGCCGGCACGCGCCGACGGCGCGCCCGGGCGTCTGCATCAACGTCCGATCTCCGCCATGAACCAATTCGATCCGCTTCGCAAGGTCATGCATGTCGATGAGGCCGTCGCGCGCTTCGCCGCGCTGCCGGGCACCGTCTTCACCACCGGCGTCTTCGACCTCCTGCATCGCGGCCAGGTCGCGCGTCTGGCCGAGGCGCGCCAGCTGGGCGAACGCCTGGTCGTGGGGGTGTACAGCGACACCTCGGCCGCCCTGCTCGACAAGACGTCGGACCGCCCGCTTCACGGCGAGGGCGACCGCGCGTACCAGGTCGCGGCCCTCGAGAGCGTGGACGCGGTCGTCATCTTCCGCGAGTCCACGCCGATTCCCCTGCTCATGCGCCTGCGCCCGTCGGTCTACGTTCGCGGCGGCGAACAGGACGTCAACCGCCTGGCCGAGACGGCGCTGACGCACGGCTGGGGCGGCCACGTCGTCGCCCTGCCGTTCCTCGACGGGTTCTCGACGAGTTCGCTGCTGGAGCGCATCCGGGCGGGATCGCCGGCGTTGTACGGAGAAGAATCATGAACCGGGCCACGAGTGCGATCGGTCGCGCCGTCTTCCTGGCACGCGACGGCGTCCTCAACGAGGATCGGCCCAACGGCGTCGGCCGGCCGGAGGACTTCGCCTGGCTGCCAGGCGCCATCCCGGCGCTGCGCGCGCTTCGCAGAGGCGGCTGGCGCCTCGTCGTGACCACGAACCAGCCGGCCATCGCCCGCGGTCTCCTGGGCCCCGCCGAGTACGACAACCTCACCGGCTGGATGCGAGCGGAGCTCAGGCGCCACGGCGTCGCGCTGGACGGCGTGTACCACTGCCCTCACCTGCCTGACGCGCCGCTGGCCGCCTGGCGACGCCAGTGCGCATGCCACAAGCCGCACGCAGGCATGTTCCGACGTGCGGCGCGCGACCTGCAGCTGGATCTCGCCGACTGCGTCGTGATCGGCGACTCGGGCGACGACGTCGCCGCGGCACGCGCAGCCCGCGTCGCCGCGGCGATCCGCATCGCCGACCCGGCCGACACCGCCGCGCTCGTCGCTTCCCATGCCGCCGCCGACTTCACCTGCAACGACCTCGCGCAGGCCGCCGACTGGCTGCTGCACCACGAAAAGCGGCAACGCGCCTGATCGCGCCTCGACGCGAACGCCCCTGCAGCATCGAGAGAACGCTGACCGGCGCGTGGGTGGAAAGTCGACCCACGACGCAGAACGCCACGCGCCGCGACTGCCCCGGCCGTGGCCGAAGGTTGACGCAAGCTCTCTCAGCCGCCGGCGAAGCCCTGCAGCACGTTCACGACGTTGACGCCGACCTCGGCCACCGCGTAGCCGCCTTCCATGACGAACACGGTCGGGAGACCTTCTGCGGCGAGGCGCTCGCCGACGCGCAGGTAGTCCTCGCTGCGCAGGGCGAAGCGCGAGATCGGGTCGCCCTCGAAGGTGTCGACACCCAGCGCCACCACGAGCGCGTCGGCGCCAAACCGGCGGACGGCCTGCAAGGCATCGCCCAGCGCCGCCGACCAGCGGTCGAAGCCGGTGCCAGCCGGCAGCGGCAGGTTGAGGTTGGCGCCGAAGCCGGCGCCTTCGCCGCGCTCGTCCGCGTAGCCGAGGTAGAACGGGTACTCGGTGGTCGGGTCGCCGTGCAGCGAGACCGTCAGCACGTCCGCGCGGTCGTAGAAGAGCGTCTGCGTGCCGTTGCCATGGTGGTAGTCGACGTCGACCACGGCCACGCGGCGCGCGCCGGCGTCGCGCAACGCCTGGGCCGCGAGCGCGGCGTTGTTCAGGAAGCAGTAGCCGCCGAAGAAGTCCGGGCCTGCGTGATGGCCCGGAGGCCGGGTGAGCGCCGCCGCCGTCGCGCGATCGCCGCCCGCGGCCACCGCGCGCGCGGCGTCGATCGCGCAGGCCG
>DASVLN010000129.1:0-4190 GCA_036384855.1 Burkholderiaceae bacterium
GCGGCGTCGCCGGTCTCCCGGGCCTGGGGCGCCGCTTCGGCGCGGCGCGGGCATTCTTGTTGGCGGAAAGTGCGGGGCATGGTGTGCTTCTCTTGTCAGTCGGGAGTGGCGGACGCCTGGGCGGCGCGCAGGGCGTCGCCGTTGGCCCGCATTCGGTGGAGCATGCCCAGGAGGCTGCGCCACTCGGATTCGGTGAAGCCGGCGAGGTGCTGGTTGAGCACGTCGGCGAGCACGGCCGGCACGATGGCCGCCACCTCGCGGCCCGTCTCGGTCAGCTCCAGGTTCACGACGCGCCGATCCTCGCTGGACCGCACCCGCGCCACCAGGCCCTTGGCCTCGAGGCGGTCGAGCGCCCGCGTCATCGCGCCCGGGTCGCTCTGCAGCTTGCGCGCCAGCTCGGCCACGGTCGCGCATTCGCCGTGCGCCAGCTTGTACAGCGGCACCCACTGGGCGTGGGTCAGGTCGTGGTCGACCAGCCGGCGGTCGACCTGCGACTGGATCGAAGCCAGCACGCCCTTCAGGACGCTGCCGACGCTCTCCTCGCGTCGGAAGGTCTCGGGGGCGTAGAAGCCGGGAACGGCAGGGTGCTGCGTCATGATGGGCGTGAATATACGTGCCTAGGCAGTCATTGTTTGGACAGTGATTGAATAGGCTTTAATTGTGTGGGGGATTACCCTCGGTCACCCCGACGGCGGTGCCGGGGGATTGCGTAGACTTCGGCGCCATGACCGCCAACACCGACCGCGCGAAGGGCACCACCCCCCGCTCGCTGACCGGGCTGATGCCCTACCTGCGTCCCTACCGCGGCCGGATCGCGGCGGCGATCGTCTTCCTCATCGCCGCGGCGGTGACCACCCTCGCCTTCCCGGTCGCGCTGCGCTCGCTGATCGACAACGGCCTGGGCGTGAGCGCGACGCCGGGCGCCAGCGCCGCGGCCCTGAACGGCGCACGCGTGATGGCGCTGCGCGACCACTTCCTCGCCCTGTTCGGCGTCGGTGCGGCGCTGGGCGTGTTCTCGGCGCTGCGCTTCTACTCCGTCACCTGGCTCGGCGAGCGCGTGACGGCCGACCTGCGCACGGCCGTCTACAGCCACGTCGTGCGCCAGAGCCCCGCGTTCTTCGAGACCACGGCCACCGGCGAGGTGCTCTCGCGCCTGACCACGGACACGACGCTCGTGCAGCAGGTCGTCGGCTCGAGCCTGTCCATGGGGCTGCGCAACGGCGTGATGGGGCTCGGCGCGCTCGTGATGCTGGTCGTGACCAATCCGACCGTGATGTCGCAGGTGCTGGGCATCCTCGTGCTGGTCGTCGCGCCGTCGATGTACTTCGGGCGACGCGTGCGCAAGCTCAGCCGCGCGAGCCAGGACCGCGTCGCCGACTCCAGCGCCATCGCGGCCGAGGTGCTCAACGCGATCCCGGTCGTGCAGGGCTACACGCAGGAGACGCGCGAGGCCGCGCGCTTCTCGACGTCGACCGAGCACGCGTTCGAGACCGCCAGGAAGCGCACCCTGGTGCGCGCCGTGCTCGTCGCCTTCATCATCAGCGCGACCTTCGCGGCGCTGCTGTGGGGCCTGTACCAGGGCACGACGGCCGTGATGCACGGCGAGATGACGGCCGGCCACCTGGGCGAGACGGTCGTCTACGTGATGCTGCTGGTCAGCAGCGTGGCGGTGCTGTCGGAGGTCTACGGCGACCTGCTGCGCGCGGCCGGCGCGACCGAGCGCCTGATGGAGCTGCTCGCCTCGGTCTCGCCCGTGCGCGAGCCGGCGTCCCCGCGCCCGCTGCCGCCGGTGGGCGCGGGCTCGGGCCTCGAGCTCTCGCACGTGCAGTTCAACTACCCGTCGCGACCGGAGCATCCCACGCTCGTCGACTTCTCGCTCACGGTGAGGCCCGGCGAGACGGTGGCCCTCGTCGGGCCGAGCGGCGCCGGCAAGAGCACCGTGCTGCAGTTGCTGCTGCGCTTCTACGACACCCAGGCCGGCGCCGTGCGCGTCGACGGCGTGGACGTGCGCGACGCCGCGCTCGGCGAGCTGCGCGCGCGCATCGGCATCGTGCCGCAGGACAGCACGATCTTCTCGGCAGACGCCCTCGAGAACATCCGCTACGGCCGCCCGGACGCCACGGACGAGGAGGTCTTCGCCGCGGCGCGCGCGGCCTTCGCCGACGAGTTCATCCGCCGCCTGCCCGAGGGCTACCGCACCTTCCTGGGCGAGCGCGGCGTGCGCCTGTCGGGCGGCCAGCGCCAGCGCATCGCGATCGCGCGCGCGATGCTGAAGAACCCGCCGCTGCTGCTGCTCGACGAAGCCACCAGCGCCCTCGACGCGGAGAGCGAACGCATGGTGCAGGCCGCGCTCGAGGCCGCGATGACCGGACGTACGACGCTGGTCATCGCCCACCGGCTCGCGACCGTGCAGAAGGCGGACCGCATCGTCGTGCTGGAGCAAGGCCGCATCGTCGAAGAGGGCACGCATGCCGACCTGATGCACCGCGACGGGCTGTACGCGAAACTTGCCAGAATGCAGTTCCA
This sequence comes from Burkholderiaceae bacterium, assembly GCA_036384855.1. Classification (GTDB taxonomy): domain Bacteria; phylum Pseudomonadota; class Gammaproteobacteria; order Burkholderiales; family Burkholderiaceae_C; genus Scleromatobacter. Next base: position 2,527 of record DASVLN010000129.1, read on the forward strand.
TACGCCGCAGCTCGTCCATCCCGCGGCCGCCGACCCGCGCGCCGCCTGAGCGCGCGCTCCGATCCCGATTCCGATCCGCAGCCTCGCCATGACGACTCCCCCTGAAGACGTCGATGCCCTGTTCGGCGCCCCGGCGCCCGCGCCCTCCAGCGGCCTGCCGACCGCCGCCCCGGCGATCAGCACCTCGGCCGACGGCCGCAAGGAGCAGCGCGTCAAGGTCTCGTGGCCCGCGCGCGTGCAACTGCCCAACGGCCGCGTCGTCGACCTGCGCGCGCGCGACCTCTCCGAGAGCGGCGTCGGCCTGCTCACCGACGTCGCGATCCCCGCGCACACCGTGCTGAACTTCGCGATGGGCGTGCCCGGCCTGCACGAGGCCACGAAGATCACGCCCGTGACCGGCACGATCAAGACGACCTACCTCGTGCTGCAGGGCCGCGACCTGTGCTGCGGCGGCATGTGGGTGAACCTGCCCGAGGACTCGCGCGACCTGTTGAACAAGTGGATCCGGCGGCTGCGCAAGTAGCGCGGGGCCGCGGCCTCATCCCCGACGGCCGTCCTCGCGCCGGCGGCGCACCGCCGGCTGCCCGCGCGTGACGCGGGACAGGCGCGACTTCAGGCGAGGCCGAGCATCTCCCGCGCCCGAGCCGGACTCGCGACCCGCCTCCCCGCCCGCTCCGCGCAGGCCGCGAGGGCCGCGATCATCGGGCCGTTGCCGCCCGCCCGCTCGCCGCCGGGCAGGTAGAAGCTGTCCTCCAGGCCGGTGCGCAGCATGCCGCCGAGCTCGGCGACGCGCTGGTGCACCGGCCAGATCTCGTCGCGGCCGATCAGCGTGGCCTGCCAGCTGGCGCCCTCGGGGATCCAGCGCGGCAGCAGCGCCAGAAGGTCGGCGTCGCACGGCATGCCCGAGGCGACGCCCATCACGAGGTTGACCTCCGGCCGCCCCATCGCCGGCTTGACCATGCCGGCGCGGACGAACATGTCGACCGAGCGCACGATGCCGACGTCGAAGCACTCGAACTCGGGGTGCGCGCCGACCTCCTCCATCACGTCGAGGAACTGCTGCACCTTGGCGACCGGGTTGTCGAACACCAGCGGCGGCCAGGCCCAGCGGCCGTCCGCGCGCAGCTTGAGGTAGTTGAGGCTGCCGGCGTTGCAGGCCGCGATCTCGGGCCGGACGCGGCGGATGCAGGCCGCCGGACCGGAGATGTCCTTGCCGAGGATGCCCGTCGTCAGGTTGAGGATCACGCCGGGGCAGGCCTCGCGGATCGCGCCGCAGACCTCCTCGGCCACGTCCGGATCCCACGACGGCAGGTGCCCCATGCCGGGCTCCTGCATGCGCACGTGCACGTGCATGACGGAGGCGCCCGCGTTGAAGGCGTCGCGCGCCTCGGCGGCCATCTGCGCCGCGGTGACGGGCACCGGGTGCTGCGCGGGATCGGTGAGCACGCCGGTCAGCGCGCAGGTCAGGATCGCGTCGTCCATCGGAGCTTCCTTCGTGGTTCTTGCTGCGGCCGTCAGTCGGAAGGCCCGTCGAGGTCGAGCTCGACCAGCACCGTGCCCGCCGCGACCGTGTCGCCGGCCGCGGCCCGCAGCGCGGCCACCGTGCCGGCGGCGCCGGCGTGCAGCCACATCTCCATCTTCATCGCCTCGACGCAGGCGAGCGG
>DASVLN010000130.1:0-5214 GCA_036384855.1 Burkholderiaceae bacterium
CACCGGGCCGGTGACGCTCGCGAGCGGCCCGCGCATCGGCATCACGAAGGCGGCCGACCTGCCGTGGCGCTTCGGGCTCGCCGGCTCGGTGCACCTGAGCCGGCCGTTCCGCGTGGCGCGCTGACGCCTCGATTCGCGGCACACGCTGCGCCGGAACATGGCCTCGGTCGAGGCCGAGCTCGAGCCCGCGGGCTTGCGCCGCATCCACCGCACCGCGATCGTCAACCTCGCGCGCGTGCGCGCGCTGGGGGCCGGCGTCGACGGCGAGACCGAGGTCGTGCTGCGCGACGGACGGCGCCTGCCGACGAGCCGACGCCACCGCACGGCGCTGCAGGAGCGGCTCGGATTGCGCGGCGCGTGACTCAATAACCCGTGCGGTTGTCGAAATACATGCAGTAGCGCTGGCGGAACTCCATGTAGTCCTCGCAGTCGATCAGCGCCGCCCGGATGCCCTCGATCTGGTCGCGTTTCGGGGGATCCATCGACACGCCGTTGAGGTTGTAGTCCGTGAAGTGGATCAGCATCGCGCGGTAGTCCTCCTCGAACTCGATGAGGTCGCGCCAATGCAGGTGCTCGCGGCCGCGGAAGATGCCGATGTCGCGGTGCTCGACGTCGATGCGCGCGACATTGGCGCGCGGAATCGAGCCCTTGTCCTTGATCGTCACGCGGTTCACGTACGGGTTCAGGAAGCGCGCGCGGTCGATGTAGATCGGGTTGCTCTGGCTCGAGCCCTTGTAGCAGACCGTGGCCGAGATCGAGTTGAGGTCGAGGTCCCAGTGCGGCAGCAGGTTGGAGCCGGCGACGTACTTCATCGCGAAGGAGTACTGCTTCTTGACGGTCATGCCGGCGATCGCCGCGAACAGCGGCACCGACAGCGAGTGGAACATCTCGACCAGTACGTCGGACATGCCGTCCTTGAGATTGTGGTCGCGGTAGAACTGGCGCGAGTCGGAACGCACGCGCTCGTCGAACTTGATCGTCGATTCGCAGAACTCGCAGAACTCGGGTGTCAGCGCCTGCTTGACGAGCACGTAGCCGTCGCGCACGAAGTCGAGGCTCGCCTTGTGCAGGTCGGCGGGGTCGATGTCGAACAGGCGGATGCCGTTGATGGCGGAGGAGTTGATCTGCTTGGCCAGGAGATCGAACATGCGGAGGGCTCCAGGGCGTGCGTGGACGCGGCTTCGTGATGTCGGCCAGCGTAACGGCCGCCGCGCGCGGCCAAGCCCGGATCAGCGGCGGCAATCGCCGCCTGTTCGTCCCGTCGGTCAGCTCGCCTTGCCCGGCCGGGACGCCGCCTGCACGCGCCGGGCGACCTCGCGTCCGACGTCGGCCAGCGCGTGCTCGCGGTCGATGCCCGGTCGCGGCGGGCAGTCGGTGAGATAGGCCGCGACGACGACGGGCGGGCGATCCGGCGGCCAGAACACCGCGACGTCGTTGAGCGTGGACTTGTCCCAGGTGCCAGTCTTGTCGGCGACGCGCCAGCCGGCCGGCACGCCCGCGCGCAGGCGCTTCAGGCCGGTCTGCGTGCCCGACATCCAAGCGACGAGCTGCGCGCGCTGCGCCGGCGGCAGGCCGTCGCCCAGGAGGCCCGTGCGCAAGGCGCCGGCCATCGCGCGCGGGGTCGTGGTGTCGCGCGCGTCGCCCGGCGGCACGACGTTGAGCTCGGGCTCGTGGCGGTCGAGGCGGGTCTGGCCGTCGCCGAAGGCGCGCGCCTGCGCGGTCACGGCCTGCGGGCCGCCCACGGTCTCCAGCAGCAGGTTGGCGGCGCCGTTGTCGCTGAGGGCGATCGCGGCCTGGCAGAGCTCGCCGATCGTCAGGCCGTTGGCGTCCGCGTGCTTGCCCGACACCGGCGACCACTCCGGCAGCTTGCGGCCGGCGTAGACGAGCCGCCGGTCGAGGCGCTCCTGCCCGTCGGCCACGCGCCGCAGCACGCACGCGGCGAGCAGCCACTTGAAGGTGCTGCACATCGGGAAGCGCTCGTCGAGCCGGTGGCCGGCGAGCTTGCCGCTGCCCGTGCACAGCATCGCCACGCCCAGGCGGCCGCCGACCGCCGATTCGATGGCGGCCCAGGCGCCGTCGCCATCCGGGCCGCTCGCGGCGTCCCCGAGCATTTTCTGGCCGGTCGCCCGCGCCGCCGCGAGCCCGAGCACGAGCGCCAGGCCCGCGTTGAAGTGTCGTCTTTGCATGTCGTTCCCTTTGGAAGCCGGCTTGTCCGCCGTGGATCGCTGCGCACGATAGCGGCGCCGCGGCGCGGGCTCAAACGCTGATTTCGAGGGACTGGCCGAAGATAATCTGGGGCATGACGCTTCCGCTGAACGCCCTGCGCGCCTTCGAGGCCTCGGCCCGCCACCTGAGCTTCACGCGCGCCGCGATGGAACTCCACGTGACGCAGAACGCCGTCAGCGCGCAGGTCAAGAACCTCGAGACGCGGCTGGGCGTGCCCTTGTTCAGGCGCCTGCCGCGCGGTCTCGCGCTGACCGACGAGGGCGTCGCACTGCTGCCGGCGCTCAGCGACAGCTTCGAGCGCATGCGCGGCGTGCTGGAGCAGCTCGAGGGCGGGCTGAAGGTCGAGGTGCTGACGGTGGCGGTCGTCGGCACCTTCGCGGTCGGCTGGCTGCTGCCGCGGCTGGAGGCCTTCCAGCGCGACCAGCCTTCGGTCGACCTTCGCCTGCTGACGAACAACAACCGCGTCGACCTCGCCGCCGAAGGGCTGGACTACGCGATCCGCTTCGGCGACGGCGCCTGGCACGGCACGGAGGCGGAGCCGCTGCTGGAGGCGCCGCTGTCGCCGGTCTGCAGCCCGCGCATCGCCGCGCGCCTGGCGTCGCCCGCCGACCTCGCGCGCGAGAAGCTGCTGCGCTCCTACCGCGCCGACGAGTGGCCGCGCTGGTTCTCCGCGGCCGGCTGCACGACGCCCGCGCCGATCGCGCGCGGGGCGATCTTCGACTCCTCGATCACGCTGGCCGACGCCGCCGCGCAGGGCGCCGGCGTCGCGCTGCTGCCGGTGGCGATGTTCGGCGAGGCGCTGCGCACCGAGCGCCTGATGCAGCCGTTCGCGCTGGGCGTCTCGCTCGGGCGCTACTGGCTCACGCGCCTGAAGTCGCGGCCGGTGACGCAGGCGATGCGGACGTTCCGGGAGTGGCTGCTGGCCGAATCGGCGGGCTAGTCAAAGCGCGCGAGCCACGATTCCACGCCGGATCGAATGAATTCGACTCCGGATGCAATGAACGCACCATTCCGGCGAGCTGTCGATGCCGCGCATCGAATGAATTCAGCGCGGAACGGAATGAATTCAATGCGCAGGGAAACGAGTTCAATCCCGAGATCAATCAATTCCATCCGGAGATGAGTGAATTCACCGCCGGGGTGAGTTCATTGGATTCGGCATTGAATTCATTGGATGCGGCGACTAATTCATGCACCGGCCTGGGGTGTTCATTCATCTCCGGGAAGAATTCAATCGGCCGGTGAACTTCCCCGCGGATCCGCGCGCTCCGTGGTCGGAGACGGCTGCCCGGATGGCGGCCGCGGATCGGCGCCCTCGCGGAGCGCGTCTCAGGCGCGCACGCGCGCGAGCGAATCGCGCATCACGACCTCGGGCACGAACTTGCGCGAGACCGGCAGGCTGGTGCCGTGGCGGGTGTTGATCAGCATGCGGCAGGCGTTCAGGCCCATGTCGGCGATGGGGATGTGCACGCTGGTCAGGCGCGGCGAGAGCCAGGCCGCGACGTCGGCATCGTCGTAGCCCATCACCGACCACTTGCGCGGGATCGCGATGCCGCGCGACTGCATGCAGCTGATCGCGCCCATGGCCATCTGGTCGTTGGCGCAGAAGACGGCCGTGACGTCGGGCTTGCGCGCGATGAGGCGCTCGGCCGCGTCCCAGCCCGAGGGGGCGCTGAAGTCGCCTTCCTCGACCGGGATCGCGGCGGTGTCCACGCCGTCCTCGGCCAGGCGCTCGTACAGGCCCTGCAGGCGCTGGCGGTTGTCGCCCACGTCGGGGCCGGAGATCACGGCGATGCGCCGGTGGCCGTGGGCGAGCAGCGTGTCCGCCGCGATGCGGCCCGCCGCCTTGTGGTCGACGGTGAAGCACTGCGACTTCATCCCCTTGACGTCGCGGTTGACGACGGCGATGTTGGGGAAGCTCGCGCGGATCTGCAGGAAGTCGGCGTCGCGCAGCGTGTTGCTGCAGATGACGATGCCGTCGCACTCGCGGTCGATCAGGAAGCGCACGGCGTCGATCGACTGCTGGCGCGAGTCGGCGTCGCCGCAGCCGTTGGCCGCGACCATGTGGCGGTCCTGCGCGCGCAGCTCGGCGTCGATGGCGTCCAGCAGCGGGCCGTAGAACGGGCCCTTGAAGTCGGGGACGAAGATGCCGATCGTGCCGGTGCTCTGCAGCGACAGCGCGCGCGCGATGGCGCTCGGGCGGAAGCCCAGCTGCTTGGCCGCGGTCTCCACGCGCAGCGCCGCGCCCTGGGAGAACGAGCCCTTGCCGCTGATCACGCGCGAGGCGGTGCCGACCCCCACGCCGGCGAGCCGTGCTACGTCCTTGATCGTCGTCATCGTGGTCGGGCCTCTCGCGTCGTCGTTTGCCTGCCTGGCGGGCGCTCAGTGGGGCCGATGATAGAACGCCGACGCGTGCAGCTCGAGCCGGTGCCCGGTGCGCGGGTCGAAGACGCTCGCGCGCTCGAGGTCCATGCGCACGCCGACCGCCTGGCCCGGCGCGTAGCGGCCCTGCGCGGGCACGAGCGCCGACAGCTTGTGGCCCTGCATGTCCAGCCACACGAGCTCGTGCGCGCCGAGCGCCTCGACCAGGGTGACCTCCGCCGCCGGGAAGGCGTCGCCGGGCGGCTGCAGCTCGACGTGCTCGGGCCGCACGCCCAGCACCACGGGCATGGGCGCGGCGCCCGCGGCGGCGACGGCCTGGCCCTCGATGAAGTTCATGCCCGGCGACCCGAGGAATCCGGCGACGAAGATGTCCACCGGCCGCGCGTAGACCTCGCCCGGCGTGCCGACCTGCAGGATGCGGCCGCCGCGCATCACCGCGACGCGCGTGGCGAGCGTCATCGCCTCGACCTGGTCGTGGGTCACGTAGATCATCGTGGCACCGAGCTCCCGGTGCAGGCCCTTGAGCTCGCGCCGCAGCTCGGTGCGCAGCTTGGCGTCGAGGTTGGACAGGGGCTCGTCGAAGAGGAAGACCTGCGCCTCGCGCAC
>DASVLN010000131.1:0-1503 GCA_036384855.1 Burkholderiaceae bacterium
GGCGGCCCGGGCTTGCGCACCGGCGGATCGAGCGGCATCGGCGCCGAGGCGACGTTGAACGTCAGCTCGGGGGGCGGCTCCGGCTCGGCGGACTCGCTGCCGAGCAGGTTGTCGTACGGCATCAGCGGCAGCGGCTCCGCAGCGGGCGGCGGCGCCGGCGGGCGCGGGCCCGGACCGGGGGCCGGCGACGAAGGCGAGGGCGGAGTCGGAGGCTGGGCCATCGGAGGTCGGCTGTGCGGGGCGATTCGTTTCGCGGGTCTTCAGCGCACCGTGTGCCAGGCGGCGTCCTCGCCCGGCGCGGCGGCGCGCCCGTGATGGTAGGGCTGCGCGTGGCGCCCGTCATAGTAGATGCGGATGAGCAGCTCGGCCAGCACTCCCGTCAGCAGCAGTTGCAGCCCGCCGATGACGAGGAAGAAGCCGAGCGCCAGCAGCGGCCGGCCGCCGATCGCCTGCCCGAGAACGAACTTGCACACCGCCATCCAGGCCAGGATCAGTCCCCCCACGCCGCCGGCGGCGAGCCCGATGCCGCCGAAGAAGTGCCCGGGCCGCGTGCCGTAGTTGAGGAAGAAGTGCATCGCCAGCAGGTCGGTGATCACGCGGAAGGTGCGCGACAGGCCGTACTTGCTGGTGCCCGCCACGCGGGCGCGATGGTTGACCGGGACCTCGTCCATGCGCGCCGGCGAGGTCACCGTCGCGAGCCAGGCCGGGATGAAGCGGTGCATCTCGCCGTACAGCCGCACCTCGCGCAGCACCGAGCCGCGGAACGCCTTCAGGCTGCAGCCGAGGTCGTTGAACTGCAGGCCGGTCGACTTGCGGATCAGCGCGTTGGCGATGCGCGAGGGGAACTTGCGCAGCCAGAAGCCGTCCTGGCGGTTCTTGCGCCAGCCGGCGACGAAGTCGAGGTCGCCGGTCAGCAGGCGGGCGACGAGCTTGGGGATGTCGCGGGGGTCGTTCTGCAGGTCGCCGTCCATGGTGACGATGACGTCGCCGCGCGAGGCGTCGATGCCGGCCTGCATCGCCGCGGTCTGGCGGAAGTTGCGCCACAGGCGGATCACGCGGATGTGGGGCCCGAGCTCCGCGCCGCGCTTCTCGAGCGCCGCCGGGGTGCCGTCGCGGCTGCCGTCGTCGACGACGATCAGCTCCCACGGGAACGGGTAGTCGCCGAGCGCGGCCTGCACCTCGTCCACCAGCGCGGCGGCATTCTCCACCTCGTTGTACATCGGCACGACGACCGAGAGGCGGTGGAACGGGACGCCGTCGACGTCGAGCGCGCTGTGCGAGGCCGGCGCGAGCGCGGCGCCCGCGGCGGGAAGGAAGCGTTCCTCGGAAGGACTCGCGGTCATGTCGGACTTTCTGGCGTCCGCGACGGACGCACGATCAGGGAGAAGGCGAGCGCGGTGGCCAGCGCCACCACGATCATCAGCGCGTGCACCGCGAGCGCGGCGCCAAACAGCAACCGCGCATTCTCGCGGACCGGCGCGGGGGCCGGGGCGCCGGGCGCGG
>DASVLN010000132.1:0-2471 GCA_036384855.1 Burkholderiaceae bacterium
GAGCCCGGCACGGTGCGCCGCCTCGGCGATCGGGCGCGCGCGGTCGCGACGCACCGGTTCGGGCTGCCGCGGCTGGTCGACGAGCTCGAGACCTGCCTGCGCGGACTCGCCGTGGAGCGGGTGGTGCGGGCCGAGCTGTTCCCCCGCGCGCGCCCGCACCCCGCCACGCCGCTCGCACTGACCCTTGCCAAGGATCCCCGATGATCGTCATCCTCTATCCCCAGTTCCACCGCATCGGCGGCATCGCCCGCTATCTCGACGCGTTCCTGTCGAACCTGCCCGCGGGCTCGCCGCCGGTCGTGCTGGTGACCGGCGACCCGCCGGCGGCCGAGTGGTCCCGCCCCGGCGTGCGCTGCATCGCCATCCCGGTGCCCGGCAACCGCCTCGGCCTGGCGCTGTGGGGCTGGAAGGCGGCGCGCGAGGTGGCGCGGCTGGCGCGCGAGGCCCCGGTCACGGCCGTGAACCTGCACATGCCGCCGCTGATCCCGGGACTTTTCCTGCCGCCCGGCCTGCGGCTCGTGCTCACCGCGCACACGACCTACCTGGGCATGTCCGGACGATTCGAGGGCAACGCGCATTTCCGCAGCCCTTGGAACGCGCTGGCGGTGCGGCTGAAGATGCTGATGGAGCGCGCCGTCATCGCTCGCGCGGACACGGTCGTCACGCTGACCGAGCAGGGCCGCGACGAGCTCGCCCGCTACGGCCGTACGGAGGGCGTCGAGGTCGTGCCCAACGGCGTCGACCTCGCCGAGTTCACCGACGACGCAGCCGTCGCGCGCGACATCGACGTGATCTTCTGCGGCCGCATCGAGCTGCGCAAGGGCAGCCGCCCGATGGTCGAGGTCTGCCGCCGCCTCGTGCAGGCCGACCCCGCCATCCGCATCGCCATCGTCGGCTACGGCGACGACGAGGCGCACGTGTGGAAGGCGCTCGCGCCGCTGGGCGACAACGTGCTGCTGACGGGCAAGGTCTCGTTCGGGGACATGGTGTCCTACTACCGCCGCAGCCGCCTGTACGCCTCGACGTCCTACTACGAAGGCCTGCCCGGCACCTGCCTGGAGGCGATGGCGATGCGCCTGCCGCCCGTCGTCTGGGATCGCGCGTTCTACCGCCATCTCGTCGTCCACGGCATCAGCGGACGCATCGTGCGCGTGAACGACGTCGAGGCGATGGCCGGCGAGATCCTGCGCCTGCTCCGGCGCGACGAGGAGCGCCAGGCGCTCGGGGACAACGCGCGCGCCATCGTGCGCGACCGCTACGACTGGCGCCGGCTGGCGGCGCGGCTCGTGCAGATCGACGAACGCGCCGCCCGCGTCCGGGCGGTGCAGGAGGCCACGACATGACGACGACGGGCATCGAGGCGCATGCCGCGCCGCGCGGCGCGCGGCATCCGCGCGTCATGTGGACCGGCCTGCGCGGCTTTCCCAACGTGCAGGGCGGCGTCGAGACCCATGCGGAACACATGTGCCCGCGGCTGGAGGAACTCGGCGTCGACGTGACCGTGCTGGCGCGGCGCTGCTACCAGCCGGCCGAGGTGGGCGCGCGCTGGCACGGCGTGGAGTTCGTGCGCGTCTGGGCGCCGCGCCGCAAGCAGCTCGAGGCGATCGTGCACACCTTCCTGTCGGTGCTGTATGCCGGCTTCGTGTCGCGGCCGGACGTGCTGCACATCCAGGCCATCGGCCCGGCGATCTGGACGCCGCTCGCGCGGCTGCTCGGATTGCGGGTCGTCGTCACCCACCACGGGCCGGACTACGACCGCCAGAAATGGGGCCGGTTGGCGAAGTTCGTGCTGCGCCTGGGCGAGGCGGCGGCCGCGCGCTGGGCGAGCGAGCTCATCGTGATCTCGCGCGTGATCCAGCGCAGCGTCGCGATCGAGCATGGGCGCGTGGGGGTGCTCGTGCCCAACGGGCTCGACCTCCCCGGCGAGAGCCCCGACGCCTCCGCGCTCCCAGCCTTCGGGCTCGAGCCGGGCCGCTACGTGCTGCTCGTGAGCCGCATGGTGCCTGAGAAGCGCCACCTCGACCTCGTCCGTGCCTTCGCGCTGGCCGCGATCCCGGGCTGGAAGCTCGCGCTCGTGGGCGCGGCGGATCATGTGGACGCCTACGCCCGCGAGGTCGCGCAGGTGGCCGGGGGCACGCCGGGCGTCGTGATGACCGGCTTCCAGACCGGCGCGGCGCTGCAGGCGCTGTACGCGCACGCCGGCCTGTTCGTGCTGCCGTCCTCGCACGAGGGGCTGCCCATCGCGATGCTGGAGGCGTTGTCGCACGGCGTGCCGGTCGTCGCGAGCGACATCCTGCCCAACCTCGAGGTCGGCCTGCCGCGCGACTGCCACTTCCCGCTCGGCGACGTCGAGGCGCTGGCCCGGCTGCTGCGCGAGCGCGCAGCCCGCGCCGAGACCCCGGCCGAACGCGACGCGCGCCGGGCGTGGGCCGCCAAGCGCTTCGACTGGACGCGCAACGCGCGCGCGACGA
>DASVLN010000133.1:0-1642 GCA_036384855.1 Burkholderiaceae bacterium
CGCCGCCGCGGCCCGGCGCGGGCGCCCCGGCCTCGACGTCGTGATCGACCTGGCCTCGGCAGCCTGGATGTGGCTGGACTTCCTCGGCGCCGCCGTGCTCGCCCTCGCGGCGACCGTCCTTGCGCGGCCGACGTCGCGCAGGCGCGTGGTGCGGGCCATCGCCGCCCGCGGGCTGGCGATCGCGGGCATCGAACTCGAATGCACCGGGCAGGACGTCCTGGCCGACGGAGGCCGAGGCGGCGTCTACGTGTGCAATCACGCGAGCTACGTCGACTGGCTCGTCCTGGTCGCGGCCCTGCCCGTCCATGCCCGGTTCGTGGCCAAGCGCGAGCTCGCCCGGCGGCGCCCGCTGCGGTGGTTCCTCGCGCGCATGGGCGTTCATTTCGTCGAGCGCGTCGAAGTGCGCGCGCGCACCGCGGACGCCGCCGCCCTGGCGCGGCTGATGGCCGAGGGGCAGTGCCTGGTCATGTTCCCGGAAGGGACGTTCGGACGGGCGCCGGGCCTGCGCCCATTCCACCTCGGCGCCTTCATGGCCGCCGCGCGGGCGGGCGTGCCGGTCGTGCCGGTCGGCGTGAGCGGCACGCGATCGGCGCTGCGCGACGGCTCGTGGATGCCGCGGCGCGGCCGTGTCGGCGTGCACATCGACGCCCCGCTGCGGCCGACCGGCACCGGGTGGTCCGACGCCGTCCGGCTGCGAGACGATGCGCGCGCCTGCATCGCGCGGCACTGCGGCGAACCCCTCGCGCGACGATGATCGGCCTCACGGCGGACGAGACCGTTGCACGCCGTCGTTGAGGACACGCAATCGCCGCCCGGTCGCGGTCGCTAGCGTCGAGATCTCTCCCCAACGCTCCGCGACGCCATGAGCACGTCCCCTCCCCTGCACCAGGTCGGCGCGCCCGATGCCGAGCGCGAGACCTCGCCCGTGGTCGACCAAGGCGACGAGGGCGACGAGCTGGACATCGAGGCCGGCGCGCACGGCGGCGTGTGCCGCTTCAACGGGACGCCGTTCCCGGTCGGCGCCATGGTGCTCAGCGGCAGCGAGGTGCTTCGTTGCGAAGCGCCGGGCGTGTGGGTGCGCACCGGGGAGCTCCGGCCGCACGGCAAGGTGCTCGACTGACCGGCCCGCCAGGGCGCGGCCCTCGCCGGCGCCGGAAGCTCGCCGCACACCGAACCCGCGGCGGCCGACAGGCCCCTCCGCCCTAGAACTCGACGATGCGTGCCAGGGCATGGCCCGGGACGAAGCGCTCGCCCGCGGCCACCAGGATCTGCTCGAGGATCCGGCCGTGCGGCGCCAGGATGCCGACCAGCTCGCGCGCGGCGCGCGCCTGGCCGATCAGCTCGCCCGTGTCGACCCGGTCGCCTTCCGCCACCAGCCAGCGCTCCATCCGCGCCGTGTCGCCGGCTTCGATGGCTTCGAACAGCTCGGGATCGAGGACCACGTCCATGGGGTACTCCCTTCGTCACGCGACCGCGCGGGCCGCCGGCAAGACGGCCGTGACGGGACGCGCCCCGCCCCTGCGCCGCGTGGGGCCACCGCGGTCCGGGCCCTGCTCCCGCAGATCCGGCCGAACGGCAGGAGGACGAGCCTGACGCGGCCGTCGGGGCCGCTCGGGCCGAGGGAGGCAGCCCGATCTCGTCT
>DASVLN010000134.1:0-1581 GCA_036384855.1 Burkholderiaceae bacterium
CGCCGCGATCGCCTCGTTCGGCCGCCTCGGCCGCGCGTCCGTGGCCAGCGCGGATCGCCACGCCGCCGGCAGCAGCACCTCGTCCGGCAACTGCGGCGTGAGCGGCACCATCACGACGACCCTGAACGACAACGACAACAGCAGCTCGGTCAGCGTCGGCGACTCCGCCACGATCGTCTACAACGCCTGCCATGACAGCGCGACGTCGTCGGTCAGCGGCACCATCTCGGTGACGATCACGAGCGTCTCGGGCAACAGCTTCTCGGCGACTGCCAACGTGCAGAACGTCCAGGCGACCGACCAGGGCCTGAGCTCCACGGTCAACGGCCAGTTCACGCTCTCGGACGACGAGACCGACACCCAGGACGACGAGACGCTGGCGATCGGCTCGGGCGGGTTGACGGTGTCCGTGCAGTGCACCAGCTACACCGACACGCTCACCTTCGCGAGCGGCATGCATATCGAGACGGTGTACGACAGCGTCAGCGGCGACACCCGCCTGAGCCTGAACGGCGGCCTGAGCTCCAGCAAGCTGGCGGGCAGCCTGACGCTGACCACGGTGCAGCCGGTCGTGCAGCACGCGACCGATGCCTACCCGAGCTCGGGCCAGGTGCGCGCGGTCGGCGCCAACGGCTCCGCGCTGCTGATGACGGTGCTGAACACGACCCAGGTGCAGCTGCAGCTCGACGCCGACGGCAATGGCTCCTACGAGGCCAGCTCGACCGCCAACTGGAGCACGCTGATCGGCCAGCAGGGCTGACGCCCACGGGGGCGCTACGGCGCCTTCCCCGCGTGCCGCGCCGGCCGTCGCTTCCGCGATCGCCGGCGCGCGCGCTTTCGGGCGCCGTGTCCGGCGATCGTTCGTGACGGACGACCGCCGCGGCCCGTCGCATTCGGCGCGGCGCGGGCGCCAGCTTCTAGAATCCGCCGCTTCGCCCGCAAGCCGTCCCGCCGTGAACATCGTCGTCAACGAAGACCTCAAGCATTACATCGACCCGCTGACGCCCGAGGAGCACGAGGCGCTCGAGCGAAGCCTGCTCGCCGAGGGCTGCCGCGACGCGCTCGTGCTGTGGGGCGACGTGCTGGTGGACGGCCACAACCGCCACGGCATCTGCATGAAGCACGGCATCCCGTTCCAGACCGTGCAGAACACCCGCTTCCGCTCGATCGAGGACGTGCACCTCTGGATGATCGACCAGCACCTGGGACGACGCAGCGTGTCCGACTTCCAGCGTGGCGTGCTCGCGCTGCGCAAGAAGGAGATCCTCGAGGCGCGCCAGGCCGCGGCGCGCGACGCCGAGCGCGTCGCCGAGGTGCGCGGCGAGGCTCGCCCGGTGGCGGACGATCCCGACGCGTTGATCGGCGGCGTGCCGATCGCGGCGGCCGAGCCGCTGAAGACGCGCGAAGCGGTCGCCCGCGCGGCCAAGCTGAGCTCGGCGCAGGTCGGGATGATCGAGAAGATCCAGAAGCAGGCCGCGCCCGAGGTGGTGGCGGCGCTGAAGTCGGGCACGATCTCCATCAGCGCGGCGGCCGCCGTCGCCAGCCTGCCGGTGGACGAGCAGGTCGCGGCCGCGAGTGCCG
>DASVLN010000135.1:0-5899 GCA_036384855.1 Burkholderiaceae bacterium
GGACGACGCCCCGGTGCCGGGGCGCATGTGGGCCGTGCCGTCCCCCGAGCCCGCCCGCCGCAGCGAGCTCGCGCCGCTGGAGTTCCGCCATCCGCAGGCCGAGCGCGAGGTGCGCCTCGGCGAACACCGCGTGGGGTATGCGCTGCGGCGCGGCCGGCGGCGCTCGATCGGCTTCGTCGTGAGCCCCGAGGGCCTGGCTGTCAACGCGCCGCGCTGGGTCTCGCTGCAGAACATCGACGCGGCGGTGCAGGCCAAGGCGGGGTGGATCCTGCGCAAGCTGCACGAGCAGCGCGAGCGCGCCCGCCGCGTCGAGGCCGCGCGCATCGAGTGGCGCGACGGCACGACGCTGCCCTTCCTCGGCGAGACGGTGATCCTCGTGCTGGACCCGCGCGTCGCCGGCGCGGTGCTCAACGCCGACGCCCAGGCGCTGCCCGGCGTGCCGCGGCTCACGCTGCACGTGGGACTGCCGCAGGCGGCGGCGCCGGAGCAGATCCGCGACGTCGTCCAGAGCTGGCTGCAGCGCCAGGCCCTGCGCATCTTCACCGAGCGCTGCCGCCACTTCGCGGGCGAGCTGGGCGTGACGATGCGCCGCCTGTCGCTCAGCGCGGCGCAGACGCGATGGGGCTCGGCGTCGGCCGATGGCTCCATCCGCCTGAACTGGCGGCTGGTGCACTTCGGGCTCGAGGTGATCGACTACGTCGTCGCCCACGAGCTCGCGCACCTGCGCGAGATGAACCACAGCGCCGCGTTCTGGGAAGTCGTGCGCTCGGTCGTCCCCGACTTCGAACGCATGCGCACGACGCTCAAGGACGTACCCGTCCCCGTATTGGACTGAGCACCGCGCGCGACGGCGCCGCAGCTTCGCGAGATTTCCCCCCAAAAGGGGGATGCGACCTGCCGGGCGGGCAGGCACAGTAACGCCTGCATGCTGTCGTCACCCCCTCAGGGACACGCATCAGGGAGCGAAAGCCGGGCAAGAACCGGCAGCAGGGCCGGTCTCGATTCGACGATCGGCCTTGTTTTTTGTGCGCACGGCGGCGCGCGTCATCAAGCGGTCACGAAGCGCCGCACGCCGTCGTCGTCCAGGCGCGCGCGCAGCTCGCCGCGGCCCGCGAGGGCGTGCAGGTGGGCAATCGCCTCGCCCATCGCGAAGGTGGTCTGGTGCAGGTCCAGCGGGCGCCGGAACAGCACCGGCAGCAGGTCGGCGGCGCTGCACGCCTTGGCGCGGCAGGCTGCGAGCGTGTCGGCGAAGCGTTCGTCGTGATGCCGCTCCAGCTGCCCGATGCGCTCGTGCAGGCCCGTGAACGGGCGCCCGTGCGACGGCAGGATCAGCGTCTGCGCGGGCAGCGCGCGCAGGCGCGCGATGGACTCGAGGTACAGCGGCAGCGGGTCGGCCTCGGGCTCGACGTCGATGACGCTCACGTTGGTGGAGATCCGCGGCAGCACCATGTCGCCGGAGACCAGCACGCCCAGCGCCTCGCAGTGCAGCGACATGTGCTCGGGCGAGTGGCCGTAGCCGGCGATGCAGCGCCAGGCGTGGTCGCCGATGCGCACGACGCGGCCGTCCAGCAGGCGGCGGAACTGGCGCGGCACTTCCGGCACCATCGACGCGTAGTAGCCCGAGCGCGCCCGCACCTTGGCGAGCGCCTCGGGATCGAGCAGCCCGTGCCGGCGGAAGAACGCGGCCGCGTGCTCGCCCCCGAAGCCCGTCGTCGACTGGCTCGCCAGGCGCGCGGCGTTCCAGTCGGTGGCGCTGATCCAGAGCCGGCAGTCCCAGCGCTCGCACAGCCAGGCCGCGTTGCCGATGTGGTCCGGGTGCATGTGCGTGACGATCACGCGCAGCACCGGCAGGCCGTCGAGATGGTGCGCGAAGACCTGCTCCCAGGCCGCGCGCGTCGCGTCGTTGGCGACGCCGCAGTCGACGATCGCCCAGCCCTCGCGGCCGGCCTCGTCGCGGTCGCGCAGCAGCCAGAGGTTGATGTGATCGAGCGCGAAGGGCAGCGGCATGCGCAGCCAGCGCACGCCGGGGGCGACGTCGATCGCGTCGCCGGGCGCGGGCAGGGTGTCGCCCAGGGGGTAGTGCAGCTTGCGTTCGTCGGCATTGGCCATCGTGATTTCCTGTGGGGCGCGGGCGCGGCGGCGCCGAAAATCGGCTCGCTTTTGGCGCCGGCTGGCCCTAGACTTCCGTTTACGTTAACGTCAAGTCTACCCATGAGCGTTTCCCCGAGCCCGGCGCCGAAGTCCCGGGCCGCCCGGCCGGCCGCCAAGGCCTCCGCCAAGAGCTTCACGATCACCGAGCTCGCTGCCGAGTTCGACGTCACCCCGCGCGCCATCCGCTTCTACGAGGACGTCGGGCTGCTCGAGCCGGGGCGCGCGGGCCGCAACCGGGTCTACTCGCAGCGCGAACGCACGCGCCTGATGCTGACCCTGCGCGGCAAGCGCCTCGGCCTGAGCCTGCAGGAGATCAAGCAGCTCGTGGACATGTACGACTCGCCGTCGGACACCGTGCCGCAGCTGCAGGCCTTCCTCGAGGTGCTGCGCAGCCACCGCCGGCAGCTCGAGCTCCAGATGGAGGACATCCGCGTGACGCTCGAGGAGATCGCCGGCCACGAGGAGCGCTGCGAGCGGCTGCTCCGGGACGCGACCGAGGCCGCCGTGCCGCTCCCGCGCGCCCGCGCGCGCGCCTGACGCGCGAGGCGCGCCCGGCACGGACCGGGCGCTCCTGATTTACGTTTACGTAAACGTCAATTAAACTGCGGGATCCGGCGACCCGAGCCGGTCCAGAGATCCCGTCCGCGCCTCGGCCGTCCTCCCGAAGGTCGACAATGCCTGCCGGCCACCCGCGCCGGCGGCGAGCGCGGATCCCCCATCCGGCGGCGCGCGCCCTCGTGGCGCCAGCGGCCCGCCAGCCCAGGAGACGAGACCCATGAGCCACCTGCCCGGCCTGAACTTCATGCTCGGCGACGACATCGACGCGCTGCGCGACGCCGTCCACGCGTTCGCCCAGGCCGAGATCGCGCCGCGCGCCGCCGAGATCGACCGCAGCGACCAGTTCCCGATGGACCTCTGGCGCAAGATGGGCGAGCTGGGCGTCCTGGGCATCACCGTCCCCGAGGAATACGGCGGCGCCGACATGGGCTATCTCGCGCACATGATCGCGATGGAGGAGATCAGCCGCGCCAGCGCCTCGGTGGGCCTGAGCTACGGCGCGCACTCCAACCTGTGCGTCAACCAGATCAAGCGCAACGGCACCGAGGCGCAGAAGAAGAAGTACCTGCCGAAGCTGATCTCGGGCGAGCACGTGGGCGCGCTGGCGATGAGCGAGCCGGGCGCCGGCTCGGACGTCATCTCGATGAAGCTCAAGGCCGAGGACAAGGGCGGCGTCTACGTGCTCAACGGCAGCAAGATGTGGATCACCAACGGCCCCGACGCCGACACGCTGGTGGTCTACGCCAAGACCGAGCCCGAGCTGGGCGCGCGAGGCGTCACGGCGTTCCTGATCGAGAAGGGCATGAAGGGCTTCTCCATCGCCCAGAAGCTCGACAAGCTCGGCATGCGCGGCAGCCACACCGGCGAGCTGGTGTTCCAGGACGTCGAGGTGCCCGCCGAGAACATCCTCGGCCAGCTCAACGGCGGTGCGAAGGTGCTGATGTCCGGCCTCGACTACGAGCGGGCGGTGCTCGCCGCCGGCCCGATCGGCATCATGCAGGCGGTGATGGACAACGTCGTGCCCTACATCCACGACCGCAAGCAGTTCGGCCAGTCGATCGGCGAGTTCCAGCTGATCCAGGGCAAGGTCGCCGACATGTACACGGTGCTGCAGGCGGCGCGTTCGTTCTGCTACACGGTCGGCAAGAACCTCGACGCGCTCGGTGCCGGCCACGTGCGCCAGGTGCGCAAGGACTGCGCGTCGGTCATCCTGTGGTGCGCCGAGAAGGCGACCTGGATGGCGGGCGAGGGCATCCAGATCTACGGTGGCAACGGCTACATCAACGACTACCCGCTCGGCCGCCTGTGGCGCGACGCCAAGCTGTACGAGATCGGCGCCGGCACCAGCGAGATCCGCCGTATGCTGATCGGGCGGGAGCTGTTCGCCGAGACGATGTAGGGGTTCAGCGTTGAGCGTTCAGCGTTCAGCGGGAAACCCGGCACGCTCAACGCTCAACGCTAACCGCGGAAGCACAATACGCCCATGCCCCTCACCATCCAAGACCTCTTCTCCCACAACCGCGCCTGGGCCGCGGAGATGGAGCGCGCCCGCCCGGGCTTCTTCAGCTCCCTGGAGAAGCAGCAGACGCCCAAGTTCATGTGGATCGGCTGCTCGGACAGCCGCGTGCCGGCCAACCAGATCACGGGGCTCGAGCCGGGCGAGGTGTTCGTCCACCGCAACGTGGCCAACGTGATCGTGCACTCCGACCTCAACGCGCTGTCCGCGGTGCAGTTCGCGGTGGACATGCTGAAGGTCGAGGACATCATGGTGGTGGGCCACTACCGCTGCGGTGGCGTGCTCGCGGCGCTGCAGGGCGCGCGCATCGGCGTGGCGGACAACTGGATCCGCCACATCCAGGACGTGCGCGACCGCCATCGCGCCCTGCTCGAACAGCTGCCGGCGGACCACCGTGCCGACGCGCTGGTGGACCTCAACGCGATCGAGCAGGTGGTGAACCTGTCGGTGAGCACCGTGATGGTCGACGCCTGGGCCAAGGGGCAGACGGTGCGCGTGCATGGCTGGACCTTCGGCGTGCACGACGGCCTGTTGCAGGACCTGGGCGTCACCATCGACAGCACCGACGCGATCGAACCCGTGTACCGCAAGGCGGTGGCGGCGGTGGCCGCCAAGTACGCCTAGCGGGCGGCCATGTTCCCGCAGCGCCTCGACTCGCCCCTGGCCTACGACATCGCCCGGGCGATGCTCGACGGCTTCAACCGGCACTACCGGTTGTTCCGGGCCGAGTCGCAGCGCGCCAAGCACCGCTTCGAGACGGCCGACTGGCACGCGCAGCAGCGCGCCCAGCGCGAACGCATCGAGTTCTACGACCTGCGGGTGCGCGAGGCGGTGCAGCGCCTCGAGAAGGAATTCAAGGCCGGCGAGCAGCCGATGGAGGTGTGGCACCAGGCCAAGCTGCACTACATCGGCCTGCTGATCGACCACCACCAGCCGGAGCTGGCCGAGACCTTCTTCAACTCGGTCACCACCAAGATCCTGCACCGGACCTACTTCCACAACGACTTCATCTTCGTGCGGCCGGCGGTCAGCACCGAATACATCGAGAACGACCAGCCGGCGGCGACGGCCACCTACCGGTCGTACTACCCCACGCGCGAGACGCTGCACGAGAACGTCGTGCGCATCGTCGACAACTTCCAGCTGCGCTGCCCGTTCGACGACCTCGAGCGCGACGCTGGCCTGGTGGTGGAAGCGATCGTCGCGCGCATGCACCAGGTGAAGCTGCGCGCCAACTTCCAGCTCCAGGTGCTGTCGTCGCTGTTCTTCCGCAACAAGGGCGCGTACGTGGTGGGCAAGATCATCAACGGCTTTTCCGAGCTGCCGTTCGCGCTGCCTTTGCTGCATGACCGCGGCAAGCTCGTCATCGACGCGTGCCTGTTCGGCGAGGACGAGCTGCAGATGCTGTTCTCCTTCGCGCGGGCCTACTTCATGGTGGACATGGAGGTCCCGTCGGCCTTCGTGCAGTTCCTGCGCTCGCTGATGCCGCGCAAGCCGCGCGCCGAGATCTACAACGCCCTGGGCCTGGCCAAGCAGGGGAAGACGCTGTTCTACCGCGACTTCCTCTACCACCTGAAGCACTCCAGCGACCGCTTCCGCATCGCCCCCGGCATCAAGGGCATGGTGATGCTGGTGTTCGACCTGCCGTCCTTTCCCTACGTGTTCAAGGTCATC
>DASVLN010000136.1:0-1753 GCA_036384855.1 Burkholderiaceae bacterium
CTGCGCGCGGCGGTCGCGGCCGCGCCGTTCATGGTCGCCGGCACGGGGCGGCTCGACACCGTGCTGATGCAGCGCCTGGGCGCGCGCCTGTTCTGCAAGGTCGGCGCCGAAGGCGTGTACTGCGCGAGCCTGCCGGAGCTCGGCCTGGGCCTCGCGTTGAAGATGGACGACGGCAACACCGCCCGCGCGGCCGAGGTCGCGCTGGTCGCCCTCGTCGAGGCGCTGCTGCCGCTCGCCGACGACGACCGCGCCTTCCTCGCGCCGCTGCGCGACGTGACGATGCGCAACTGGAACGGCCGCGTGGTCGGCCGCCTGGCGGCGGTGCCGCAGGTCGACGCGCGATCGCGCTGACGGCGGCGTCAGGCCGTGTGCACGCCGAAGCCGCCGCGGCCGGGCGCGTGCTCGTCGCGCAGCGTGAGCGACGGGATCTCGTAGTCGCCGCCGTTCTGCGGCCGGAAGGCGATCGGCGGCGTCGTCGCGAGGGCGTCCAGGCGCTCGCCCAGCGCCTCGCAGGTGCGGGCGAAGCGCTCGGCGTCCATGCGGCCCGTCCGGAAGGCGAGGAACGGCGGCAGCACGTCGAAGCCGGGGTAGTACAGGATCCCGTGCTGGATGGGAAACAGCAGGTCGTCGATCGGGCCATTGATGCCGCGCGGGCCGTAGTGCGACTCCCAGCCGCCCGCCGTGACGACCAGCATCGCGCGCTTGCCGGCCAGCGTGCCCTGGCCGTAGCGGTCGCCCCAGCGGCGATCGGAGTGCTCTCCGACGCCATACCCGAACCCGTACGCGTACACGCGATCGACCCAGCCCTTGAGGATCGCCGGCATCGAGAACCACCACAGCGGGAACTGCAGGATCAGCACGTCGGCGCGACGCAGCTTGTCCTGCTCGGCGGCGATGTCGGGACTCTGGCGGCCGTGCTCGTAGGCGCGCCGCGAGTCCCCGGCGGGATCGAAACGCGCGCCGGCGGGCGGATCCAGGCTGTCGGCGGCGTCGACCACCGCCTTCCACTTCATGGCGTAGAGGTCGGACACCTCGACTGCGTGGCCCGCGGCCTCGAGGCGACGGAGGGTGAAGTCACGCAGCGCGCCGTTCAGGGAGCGCGGCTCGGGATGGGCGTAGACGAGGAGGACGTTCATGGCGCGGCGGTCGAGGTCGTTGCGATGGCGCCCATCTTCGGCACGCGTTCGATATATTGGAAATCGATTTCCACGATTTCCGGTATCCACATGATCAATCTCGCTCGGCTCGACCTCAACCTGCTCGTCACGCTGGACGCGCTGCTGGCCGAACGCCACGTCACCCGCGCGGCGCGGCGGCTGCACCTGTCGCAGCCGGCGGTGAGCGCCCAGCTCGCGCGCCTGCGCGACGCGCTCGGCGACCCGCTGCTGCTGCCGGGCCCGCGCGGCATGCGCCCAACCGCCCGCGCTGAAAGCTTGCGCGAACCGCTGCGGATGGCGCTCGAAGCGCTGGAGCAGGCCGTCGCGCCCGCCAGCCCGTTCGACCCGGCCCAAGCCGGCAACACCTGGCGCGTGGCCGCCACGGATTACGGCGAATCCACCATCGCATTGCCGGCGCTGAACACCCTGCGCACAAGCGCGCCGGGCACGCGGCTCGCCATGCTGGAGCTGGTGCCCACGCGTATCGAAAAGCAAGCCGAGCAAGGAGAGATCGATCTCGCGTTCCACACCACAGAGGGCGCACCACCCGGCCTGCGCCGCCGCGCGCTATTCACTGAGCGCTATGTGCTGATCGG
>DASVLN010000137.1:0-1518 GCA_036384855.1 Burkholderiaceae bacterium
TGAGCGCGGCCTTCCTCGACGCGCTGGAGGCGGCGCGCGGCGGCTGATCAGCCCGCCACGCGCAGCCGCCGCAGCGCCGCGGCGGGCACGACGGCGTCGAGCACCGTGCCCTGCCCCGGCGAGGCCTGGATCTCGAAGCGCCCTCCGATCGACGCGAGGCGCTCGCGCATGTTGCGCAGGCCGATGCCGCGCCGAGGGTCGAGCTGCACCGTGTCGACCTCGAAGCCGCGGCCGTCGTCGACGATGCGCAGCGCCACGCCCCCTTCCGCGAAGTGCAGCGCTATCGACACCTCGCGCGCCTGCGCGTGCTTGGCGATGTTGGCGAGCGCCTCCTGCGCGACCCGGAACAGCGCGGTCTTGACCTCCTCGGGCAGGCCGACGGGCTCGCCCAGGATCTCGACGCGCATCGCGTGCGCCTGCGTCTCGTCCCACTCGCGCCCGAGCAGCTCCAGCGCCGCGGGCAGGCCCAGCTCGTCGAGCATCGCCGGACGCAGGCGGTGCGAGATCCGCCGCACCTCGTCGAGCGATTCCTTCAGCCGGGCGAGCGCGCGCGCCAGCGCCGGCGGCGCGGCGCGGTGCTCGCGCTCGAGCTGGTCGACCGCCGACTCCACGTGCAGCTTGGCCGAGACCATGGTCTGGGTCGCGCCGTCGTGGAGCTCGCGCGCGAGGTGGGCGCGCTCGTCCTCCTGGAAGCGCACGACCTGGCGCGCGAGCAGCTGCAGCTTCGCGTCGGCGACGCGGCCCTCGCTCAGGTTGAGCCAGACGCCGCTGACGCTGATGAGCGCGACCCCGCCGCACGCGATCGCCGCGATCCAGAGCAGCGTCGCGCCGATGTTGGACGAGGCCTGGGCGTCGAGCTGCGCGGTGGCGGCGTCGATGTCGTCGCGATACAGCCCGGTACCCATCATCCAGCCCCATTGCGGGATCTCGACGACGTAGCCCAGCTTGGGCGCGAGCTGGCCGGTGGACGGCCGGCGCCACAGGTAGTCGACGTAGCCGCCGCCCGCGTGCGCGCGCGCGATCAGCTCCTGGATCGTCATGCGGCCGCGCGGGTCGCGCATGTCCCAGAGGTCGCGCCCGACGAGCTCGGGCTGGCGCGGGTGCATCAACACCTTGCCGTGCAGGTCGTAGACGAAGAAGTAGCCGTCGTCGCCGTAGTTCATCGCCGCGAGCAGGCGCATCGCGGCGGCGCGGGTCGCGGCGTCGTCCTGCCCGGAGTCGACGAGCGGCCGGATGGCGCTCAGCGCGAGCTCCGTGTAGTGCTGCAGCTCCGCGCGCCGCGCGCTCACGTAGCCGCCCTCGACCAGCGCGTGCTCGCGGCGGGCGAGCTCGCGCTCCTGCAGCAGCACCGCCGCGGCGATCAGCGCGAGCGACAGCAGCAGCGGGATCGCCGCGACGGCGAGCAGCTTGGACTTCAGGCGCATGGGGACGATTCTGCAGCGGCACGGGCCGCGGCGGCGCGCGGGCGCGCCAAGCTTCGCACGGTGGGACGCGCGGGCGACACGGCGGCATCCCGCA
>DASVLN010000138.1:0-2206 GCA_036384855.1 Burkholderiaceae bacterium
GTCACGCACGGCATCAGCGTCGGCGCGGTGCTGCCGCGCATCTGGGCCGGGCCGCATCCGGTCGCGACGATCGCCAACGGCGCCAAGGCCGGCAAGCCGACGGTGCTCGATCGCCCGCAGGTCGCGCGCGCGTTCGACGGCCTGTACGCCGGCGACGACGCGATGTCGCGCGCCTATCGCGAGTCGCAGGCCTCGCGCCGCGAGGTCGACGACGCGATGAACTCGAGCGACGCCGGCGACATGGCGCGCGAGCAGCGCATCGCCGACAACGGCGCCCCCCTGCCCAACGGCTTCCCCGAGGACGCCGCGCGCCTGGCCACGCTGATGCGGCGCGACGCCAACGTGCAGGTCGCCTTCATGGCGCTGGGCGGCTGGGACACGCACGTCAACCAGGGCGGCGCGTCCGGCCAGCTCGCCGGACGGCTGCGGCCGCTCGGCCAGGGGCTCGCGGCGCTCGCCTCCGGACTCGGGCCGGCGTTCGACGACACCACGGTGGTCGTCCTCTCGGAATTCGGCCGCACGCTGCGCCAGAACGGCACCGGCGGCACCGATCACGGCCACGGCAACGTGATGTGGGTGCTGGGCGGCGAGGTCGCCGGCGCCAAGGTGCACGGCCGCTGGCCCGGGCTGGACGCGTCCGCGCTGTACGAGGGCCGCGACCTCGCCGTCACCACCGACTTCCGCCAGGTGCTCGCGGGCGTCTGCCAGCACCAGCTCGGCCTGCCCGACGCGCGGCTCGCGGACGTGTTCCCGGGGTTCGACGCGACGCCGCTGGATCTGGCGCGGGCCTGACCCGGCCTTCCAGGCAATGACCGGAGCCGTCGACCGGGAACCATGATGCCTGCCACCGCACCGGCGACGCTGGCCGACATCCCGGACACGGCGCTTCGCGACGCCGTGGCGCGGGCCCATGCCGTCTTCGGCCACTGCGGGGCGCCGGCGTTCCCGTTGGACGTCTGCACCGCCTGCTGCTGTCCCGTCGAGGTGGAGCGCGAGCTGCGCGAATGGCCGCTCGCCCGGCTGACTGCACGCCACTTCTACCAGTACAACGATTCCGCCAAGAGCGAGGTACAGCCCGCCGCCGAGCTTCGCCACCTGCTGCCGCGGCTGCTCGAGCTCATCGCGTCCGGAGAGGACATCCATCACTCCACCGAGCTGTACCTCGATCGTCTGGGCCGCTGCCCCGAGGGCACGTGGAGCGCTGACGAACGCGCGGCGCTGGATCGCTTCGCGTCGGCCTTCTTCGATGCGCTGCTTCGCGTCGGTACGCCCGGGCGCGGGTTGCGCGTCTGGATGGACACCCCGCTCAGCGTGCTGCTGATGTTCGACATCGGCGGCATCGACATCGGGCCGCTGCTCGATCTCTGGCTGCGCTGCGACGATCCGGGCTCGACGGTGCAGTTCGTGGAGTCGACCTACTGGGACTTCTGGCAGGGCTGCGAAATCCGCAATCCCTTCGCAGCCGATCGACCGGCGTTCCGCGCGCGCGTGCGCGGGTGGCTGCTGGAGCCGGCGAATCGCGCGCGGTTTGTCGAGAAGATGCTGGCGCCGGCATTCCTGGAACGTGCCCGCGAGCAGCCTGCGCGGGGACGGATCGCGTTCGCGACGATGGTCGAGGCGGTGTTCGATCAATTGACGGCCTGAGCCGCCACGCCCGGAAGGTCGATGACGAGTTCGCCCTGCCGAACCAGCGCCGCGAGGAAATCGCCCGCGTCGAACGCCTGCCCCAGCGTGAGCGCCCCGCGCGCGTCCGCGCCGGGCGCGGCCAGTCGCCGCGCTGCCTCGACGACGAGCGGGGCGCTCACCGCGTAGATGTCCTGCCCGCGCGCGCTGGCCGTGCGCAGGGTCGAGCCGCGGCGGGCCTGGACGATCATCTCGAAGCGCTGCGCCGAACGGCCGCGCGCGTCGACGGCGGCCGGGGCGGGGGTGGAGGCGTCGCGGATCTCGTCCAGCGACGACGCGCTGAGCCAGGAGCGGATGTCGGGCACAGCCAGGTGGTGCGAGAGCGTGACGATCTCGCTGAACGGCAGCTCGATCGTCGCGACGTCGCCGAACGCGGGCGAGAAGGCGTGGGTCGAGCGCTCGGCGGGCAGCGCCATCCGCACCAGCTCGCCGCCGCGCCGCACCACGCGCGGCACCTGGTTGCGCTCGCCGGTCAGGTGCGTGCCCGCGGTCGGCCACCAGCGGTCGAGGGCGACGGCGACGA
>DASVLN010000139.1:0-14800 GCA_036384855.1 Burkholderiaceae bacterium
GCGCGGCGCAGCTCGTCGAAGGCCTCGCCGCGCGGCGCGACGTGTCCGCGGAACACTTCCAGCGCGAGGCGCGCGTCGCCGAGCCGGCCGCTGACCCAGAGCTCGTCGCCGGCGTGCGCCCCGCCGCGCCGCAATGCCTGCCCCGGGGGCACTTCGCCGAACACCGTGACGCCGATGTTGAGCGGGCCCGCGGTGGTGTCGCCGCCCACGAGCTCGCAGCCATGCGCGTCCGCGAGCGCGTACAGGCCTTGCGCGAAGCCTTCGAGGAAGGGCTCGTCGACGCGCGGCAGCGTCAGCGAGAGCGTGAATGCCACGGGCTGCGCGCCGCAGGCCGCGAGGTCGGACAGGTTCACCGCGAGCGCCTTGTGGCCCAGGGCGTCGGGCGGCACGGTGCTCAGGAAGTGGCGGCCCTCGACCAGCGCGTCGGTCGAGACGGCCCACTGCAGGCCGGGCGTCGGCTGCAGCAGGGCGCAGTCGTCCCCGCCGCCCAGCACGGCGCGGCGGACGGGACGGGAGAAGTACTTCGCGATGAGGTCGAATTCGCCGATGGGCATGGCGGCGCATTGTCGCCCAGCGCGCGTCCGGACTCGACGGATGTGGAGACCCGTCATTGACGGCCGCGGCGCCGCGGCTGCAAAGTATTCGGCTGGCGAATGACCCCATGCCGATCGCTCGCGCACCGGCGGCCGGGCACGCCGGCGGGAAACCCCCGCTCCTACAATTCGCCGCCCCGAAGCCGCGCGCCGTGGACGCGGCGCGGCCCCGAGGACGACACCAGGACTGCCGATGACCACTCCCGAAGACAAGCGCGCCGAGCTGCGCCAGGACGCGCTGCGGTATCACGAGTTCCCCACCCCCGGCAAGATCGCCGTCACCCCCACCAAGCAGCTGACCAACCAGCGCGACCTAGCGCTGGCCTACTCGCCGGGCGTGGCCGCCGCCTGCGAGGAGATCGTCGCCGACCCGACCAACGCGTTCCGCTACACGGCGCGCGGCAACCTCGTGGCGGTCATCACCAACGGCACCGCGGTGCTGGGGCTGGGCAACATCGGGCCGCTGGCCGCCAAGCCGGTGATGGAGGGCAAGGGCGTCCTGTTCAAGAAGTTCGCGGGCATCGACGTGTTCGACCTCGAGCTGCACGAGCCCGACCTCGACAAGCTCGTCGATGCCATCGCCGCGCTCGAGCCCACCTTCGGCGGCATCAACCTCGAGGACATCAAGGCGCCGGACTGCTTCTACGTCGAGCGCAAGCTGCGCGAGCGCATGAAGATCCCCGTCTTCCACGACGACCAGCACGGCACGGCCATCGTGGTCGGCGCGGGGTTGATCAACGCGCTCAAGGTCAGCGGCAAGCGCATCGAGGACGTCAAGCTCGTCGCCTCGGGCGCGGGCGCCGCGGCGCTCGCATGCCTGAACCTGCTGCTCAAGCTGGGCCTGCCGCGCAGGAACGTGTGGGTGACCGACCTGGCGGGCGTCGTCTACCAGGGCCGCGCCGAGCTGATGGACCCCGACAAGGCCGAGTTCGCGCAGGACACGCCGCTGCGCACGCTGACCGAGGCGATCGAGGGCGCGGACGTGTTCCTGGGCCTGTCGGCGGGCGGCGTGCTCAAGCCGGCCATGGTCGCGAAGATGGCCGCCAATCCGATCATCTTCGCGCTCGCCAACCCGACGCCGGAGATCTCGCCCGAGGACGTCCAGGCCGTGCGCTCGGACGCGATCATGGCCACGGGCCGCTCGGACTACCCGAACCAGATCAACAACGTCCTCTGCTTCCCGTACATCTTCCGCGGCGCGCTGGACTGCGGCGCGACGACGATCAACGACGCGATGGAGGTCGCGGCCGTGCACGCGATCGCGGAGCTCGCGCAGGCCGAGCAGAGCGAGGTCGTGGCCGCCGCGTACGCCGGCGCCGACCTCAGCTTCGGCCGCGACTACCTGATCCCCAAGCCCTTCGACCCGCGCCTGATGATGAAGATCGCCCCCGCGGTCGCGCGCGCGGCGATCGACTCGGGCGTCGCGCTGCGCCCGATCGCGGACATGGACGTCTACCGCGA
Organism: Burkholderiaceae bacterium; assembly: GCA_036384855.1. Lineage (GTDB taxonomy): Bacteria > Pseudomonadota > Gammaproteobacteria > Burkholderiales > Burkholderiaceae_C > Scleromatobacter. The sequence goes on from DASVLN010000139.1 coordinate 2,055, forward strand.
GAGGCTGCAGACCTTCGTCTACGCCTCGGGCACGGCGATGAAGCCGATCTTCGCGCTCGCCAAGGTCGCGGTGCACCGCCGCGTCGCCTACGCCGAGGGCGAGGAGGAGCGCGTGCTGCGCGCGGTGCAGGTGGTGGTCGACGAGAACATCGCCCGGCCGGTGCTGATCGGCCGCCCGGCCATCATCGCCCAGCGCTGCGAGAAGTTCGGCCTGCGCCTGCAGGAAGGACGCGACTACGAGGTCGTCAACACCGAGTACGACGAGCGCTTCCGCGACTATTGGCAGACCTACCACCACATGACCGAGCGCAAGGGCGTGACGGCCCAGCTCGCGAAGATCGAGATGCGGCGCCGCCTGACGCTGATCGGGGCGATGATGCTGCACAAGGGCGAGGTCGCCGGCCTGGTCTGCGGCACCTGGGGCTCGACGGCCAACCACCTGCTCTACATCGACCAGGTCATCGGCAAGCGCGCCGGCGTCAACACCTACGCGTGCATGAACGGGTTGATCCTGCCCGGACGCCAGATCTTCCTGGTCGACACCCACGTCAACGCCGACCCGAGCGCGGTGCAGCTGGCCGAGATCACGATGATGGCCGCCGAGGAGATGAAGCGCCTGGGCATCCTGCCGAAGGCGGCGCTGCTGTCGCACTCCAGCTTCGGCTCGAGCAGCCAGCCCTCGGCGCAGAAGATGCGCGAGACGCTGGCCCTCCTGCGCGAGCAGGCGCCGTGGCTGGAGGTCGACGGCGAGATGCACGGCGACGCGGCGCTCGACCCGGCCTACCGGGCCAAGATCATGCCGCGCTCCACGCTCACGGGCGAGGCCAACCTGCTCGTGATGCCCAACATCGACGCGGCCAACATCTCGTACAACCTGCTCAAGACCGCGGCCGGGGGCGGCATCGCCATCGGCCCGGTGCTGCTCGGCGCCGCGCGGCCGGTGCACGTGCTCACGCCGTCGACGACGGTGCGCCGCATCGTCAACATGACGGCGCTGACCGTCGCGGACGCCAACGCCGCGCGCTGACGGCCGGCCGGCGACCGTCGCGTCGCGGCCGTCGTGCGACGGTTGCCGTGGTCTCCGCAGGTCCGCCCGGCGCGGATGCTGCGCCGCGGCAATCTTTCGGCGAAAACCCGCTCGGAGATACCCGTACGAGCGGTCGGGCATGCGACGCGGCTCAGTCCGGCGCAAGCCGCCCGCAGGGCCTCGCCAAACACGTCTAGACAGGCCAGATCGCTTGTTTTTAAAGGCTTTACTGCGTAGCGTATGCTCACTTCGATACACGACTAGAGGAATCCACCCGACCCTCGAGGCTTGAGGTTTCGAGGGGGTTCCGGTACCATTCGCGTTTGAGAATTTCAGGGTCGCCACGGAACAAGGTTGCCGCATTTGCGAGCACCCGACCGAGGCCGGAACCGGTCAGTCAGCCGGACGAACGGGGTGCTGTGTTGATCATCGAGAAGGACGTCGCGAAGAACGTCAACGCGGCCGCCCCGTGCGGTCAGCGTGCCGGATCAGCGCCGAGCCTGTCTCTCCGTGGCCAGCGAGCCGGTTCGCTGCTCAAGCGAGTCCTGGCAGCGGTCGTCATTGCCGGCGCCGCGGTCCCGGGCCTTTCGCCGGCGCGGTCCGCACCGGGGCTCGGCGATCCCGTCACCTTGTCCAGCCTGCCGCGCGAAGCGCAGCGGACCTGGCAACTGATCCATAGCGGCGGGCCGTTCCCTTATTCGAAGGACGGCGTGGTCTTCGGCAACCGCGAGAAGCGCCTGGAGCGCGAACCGCGGGGCTACTACCACGAATACACGGTGCCGACGCCCGGGGCGCGCGATCGCGGCGCCCGGCGAATCATTTGCGGCGGCGAGCACCTGACGGAACCAGTCGCTTGTTTTTATACCGAAGATCACTACAACAGTTTTCATCGGATCGTGAAGTGACACGCAGCAAGACGCGTGTCGTGGATTTCTGAGAGGAACGTGGCCATGCTTTTGCAGACCGTCCGTCCCAACATCGTTCAGTCGATACGGGCGTATCGGGTCGACGAATTGCTCGAGGCGGCTCAAGGGGCCGGACAGCATTTCCTGTACGCGAACCTGACCAATGCGCAGTCCAAGCAGGACGTGCTGGAGCAGATCGCGGAGGCATTCCTGTTCCCGGCGCACTTCGGCAAGAACCTCGATGCGCTCTACGACGCGATGACCGATCTCGTGCACAAGTCCGGCTCGCAGCCGGGCTTCGTCGTCGTGCTGGAGCAATTGCCCGACAACCCGAAGTTCGACCGTGAATCGCGCGAGCAATTGCTCGACGTATTCCGCGACGCTGCAGACTTCTGGGGGGAACGCAAGATAGCGTTCAGGTGCTTCTATTCTTTTCAGTAGCCCGCTCCCAGGAAAACGGGTCATGGGAGCGGGCGGCAGAAGCGGCCCCGATCGTCGAGAAGCCGGCCACCAAGGCCAGCAGCAAGGCCAACGCGAACGCGAACTTCGGCATGAACATGCCGCTGATGAGCAGCGCGTTCGATACCGCCATGTGGCTCAACGCCGCCTGAGGCGTTCCACGACGCAGCCTTCGTCACGACACGGCGCCCCGCGGGGCGCCGTTTTCATTGGATCCGAGACAGCATGCCGGACTTCCTGAGGCGCCTGCTGCGCCGCGCCGAGCCGCCGCGGGCGACGAGCGTGCATCCCGCCCTCGGCGCAGCGCTCGTCCGCCACGAGGCCTGGGCGGACGATGTCGGGACGCAGGATGCCACCGTCGCCCCGCTGCAGGTCGACGGTGACCCGGCCCCATCCCGGCGGGTGGCCGATGCGCGCGATCCGCAGGCGCCGCGCGACGTGTTCGTGGCGCCGGGCGGGCTGGGCCTGCCGGGCGTGGCCCTCGCCAACATGCGCGATCCGCAGGCCCGGGTGCAGCTCTGGGAACTCGGCACGACGACCCCCGCGGGCGGCACCACTTTCGCGCGCGCCCTCGAACTCGTTTTCCCGCCGGGCCGCGATGCCGCGGGCTGGCAGGTGCGCCAGCTCGTGCCGCTGCCGCGGCTGCAGTGCGTCGTGGTGCTGTGCCGCGACGACGATCCCCGCACGGCGCTGGTCGCGGTGCTGGACCTGGCGACGCGGCGCCTGCGCGAGCTGGGCGTCGCCGAGCCGGATCCTTTCACCGACGGCCCCGATGGCCGGCCGGTGCACCTCGCCGCGCTGCAGGCCGGCCCGGACGCCGTCCTGGTGCGCTGGCACAGCGGCCGCGTCCGTCTCGGGCAGTGGGGTGACGTGGCGCAGGAGGACCGGGTCGTGTTGTTCACGCCGCGCGAGCGCGACGGCCTGCCCGTGCTGACTCTCGCGCTGGACGACGGCAACATCCGCGGCTGGGGCCTGCAGGGCACGACGCTGTGGCTGCATGCCATCGACGGCCGGCCGCGACCGGCGCCACGCGAATACGTCTGGTCGCTGGCCTTGGGCGCGGTGTTGTAACGCGACGAAACAGCCGGGCGGCCTGCATCCCTCTACGGCGCGCGGCATCCCCCGTCCGGGCGGGTTGCTCGAATCGACGGATCGATCACAATCCGCGCACGCCGCCTGCCGCCGAGCAGGCCGGCCACCGGCCAAGACGCCGTTCGCGCAAGGGAAAGGGCCCTTGCGCAGAGTCCGCGATCCTCCCAGGACGTCGCGGGCGCGCCGTCGAGTGCTCTCGATGCCTCGAGCTCAGGTCCGCCGTCCGCGCGGGCCGCGCCCGCCCATGTCACGCTCCCCCTCCCCCTCGCCGTCATTCGCGGCGCCACTTCCGTCCCGGACCGCGGCCCGTCCCGCGCAGGCGCTCGCGCGCGCGCTCCGGATCGCAGGATGGACGCTCGCCGCGATGCTCGCGGTCGGCTGCGAACCGGCGCAATCCTCCGGCAGCAATCAAGAGGACACCATGTTCTTCGGACTTTTCAAGAGCAAGTCTCCCTCCACCGTCGACCCGTCGGTCGGCGCTGCGCTGGTGCGCGAGGCGGCGTTTCCCAAGGGGGAGACGCAACCGCCGGTGCCGGCTTACCCGCAGTTGCGCAGGGTCGACCTCACGGCGGCACCTCCGGAAGGTCGGATCTCGCCGAAGGCGATCGAGGAGCCCGCCGCAGACGCCTACGTGACGAGCGGAGCCCCGGGCTCGTCGGCGCTCGTGAACACGTACGACCCCGAGCGCCGCTGCGAGCTGTGGACGATCGACGCCAAGGATCCGTCGCGGCTCGTCGGCCAGCGGCAGCTCCGGTTCGAGGCCGATCAATCCCGCTGGATCATGTTCGGCGTCGGCGACGCCGTCGCGCTTCCGGGCAACAAGCTCCTCGTGCAATTGCGCACGTTCGACCCCGGCCCCACCGACCGGGCGTACGTGATCGACCTGAGCGCGGGAACTGCGCGCAGCCTCGGCGTCATCCGACCAGACTGGCCGGCCGGCCTGCCTTTCCACTATCTGGACAGCCTGCAACTCCGGCCGGATGCGGTGCTCGCGGTCTTTCGCACCGACCAATTGCGCCTGCGTGCGGAGCACTACGTCAACCGATTCGACCACCTGCTGCTGTTCTCGCCGCGACATCCCGACGGGCTCGAGATCGCCCGCATCGGCATCGATGACGGCAATGTCCGCGGCTGGCGCTTGATCGGCAGCAAGCTGTGGTTGCAGACGTCCGACGATCGGGGCGACGCACCCAAGGTCCACGTCTGGTCGCTCGACCTCACGCGCGTCCTCTGATCCTTACCCAAGCTTCCAACGACTTCCAGGGAACAGGCGCTACAGCCTCCAACAACGATGAACGAATCCGATTTCAGCGCGCTCTCGCCTCTCGAGGCCGCGTGCATCGCGCACAACTCGTATTTCACCCTCAAGGACTGGGTCAAGGGCGCCCCCGCCAAGGGCATCGAGCAGACGAGTACCGTGAAACGCATGGTCCTGGGCGACGGCGAGACACAGCACACGCTGAGCAAGCGCGACGTCAACACATCGCTCGCCAACACGAAGCTGCGCGGGGCCAACCTCGAAGCGGTCTTCCAGGGGTCGACCGCGGGGGTGAAGACAGGCTTCGGCTATGTCCTGTCCTTCAACCGCAACGGGCTCAAGCACGCGGTCATCGCGACGCGAGGCACCCGCGTGGAGCACTCGATCGCGGACGGCCTCGCCGACTTGCACGCCGCCATCACGACCTTCGGCGGCTACGGTCAGGTGCACGCCGGCTTCTACAACGCGTTCGCGAGCATCATGCCCAACCTCGCCTCGCAGGAGCGAGCCTTGATGGACGCCGACGTCGTTCACTGCGTCGGCCACAGCCTGGGCGGCGCGATCGCCACCCTGATCGCGGCGCACTACGCCGGCAGGCGCGGCGCGGGCGTCAAGCTTTACACGTTCGGATCCCCGCGTGTGGGCGCCTACGCGACCCCGCAGGCGTTCGAGTCGATGATCGGCAAGGACAGCATCTACCGCGTCGCGCACGACCTCGACCCTGTGACCCTGGTCGGACCCTTCCCGTATTCGCACGTCAACGGGCTGCCCGACGACCAGAACAACATGATGCTGCGCTCGCCGACGGCACGGTTGATCAGCGTCGCCAACCACGACATGATGCAGTACGTGGAATCGATCATGCCCGGCGGCGAGACCGGCATGAAATGGGCAAACATCCGCCGGATGAGCGCCGGCGTCGTCCACGACAATGCGGTACTCGCGCGGTGGCTGCTGCGCAGCGTCGATCAGCCGAGCATGTTCACGCAGAAGGTCGTCGAGGGTTTGAGCGTGCTGCTCAAGGCTTTCGCGCATTTCCTGCAAATGCAGCAGGTCACCAGCGCAATCATCTCCGGCATGACTGCGATCGACATGTTCTCCGCCGCTCTCGCGAAGGGCATCGAACGCGTCGCCGGCACGAGCCCGGAAATCATGGCCAGTCTGAGCATCGCCGCTGCCTGGGCTCGCGTCGCGGTGGTCGGCATGAAGTTCACGGCCGCGGTGATCAAGGCCATCATGATGCGGATGATGGCCGTGCTCAAGCCCATCGCGAGCCGCGCCCTCACACTGGTGGGAGCCGGTGATCCGCTACCCCTCGTACTGGCGGGCGCGACGGTGATCGCCGGCACCATGCTGGGCTGACCCGGGTCGACACGGCATGGAGCACAGCATGGATCGCCAATCGTTCGAACACCTCTACCTGCACGCCAACAGCATCGCCACGCTGGCCTTCCTGCGCGCGATGGCCCGCATCATCGCCATGCCAGCGCCTACCGAGCCATCTCCCGCGATGCAAGAATTCGCCGCGGCCATCGAGCACCAGATGCAGCACCCGGAGACCTTCGACTGGTCGGTCTACGACGGCATCGACGAGGGCGTCGACGACCTGATCCGGCAACGCGAGGAAGCCGAAGCCTCCGGCCTCCCCTTCTTCGGCGACTGCGTCGCAATGGCCGAGGAAGACGAGGCCGAGGGCGAGATGCCGGACGTCGGGCGCTTCCTGGAGCGCGCGCGCGCGGCCGCGGCGGCGCTGGCGGCGCGCATCGACGACAGCTTCGCCCGCGTCGACCACGCCGCGCTGGCCGACGCGCTGGCCACCTTGCCGCGCGACCTGCCGCCGCTGACGACCGCACTCTCGGCCGAAGACCTCGAGCGCTGGATCGTCCTGTACGAGGGCGAACACGAGGGTCTGCAGCGCGCCGTCGAGGAGACGCGCAAGCCCGAGCCGGTGCTCTGACGCCGGCCCTGCCGGCCGCGTCAGGCCGCCTTCACGGCACGTGCCAGCGCGAGGTACTCGTCCACGGGCACCTCCTCGGCGCGGCGCTGGACGTCGAACGTGCCGTCGAAGCCGCGCTCGTCGAGCCACTTGCCCAGCGTGTTGCGCAGGATCTTGCGGCGCTGCGAGAACGCGACCGCCACCAGCTCCCCGAGCAGCACCGGGTCGGCCCGGGCGGCGACCTCCGCCGGCCGGGGACGCATCGCGACGATGGCCGAGTCGACCTTGGGCGGCGGGTCGAAGGCGTCGGGCGCGACGTCGAACAGGTGCTCGATCTCGTAGCGCCACTGCAGCATCACCGACAGCCGGCCGAAGTCCTTGCCGCCGGGCCCGGCGGCCATGCGGTCGACGACCTCCTTCTGCAGCATGAACACCTGGTCGACCACGCGCGGCGCGGCGGCGATCAGGTGGAACAGGATCGGCGACGAGATGTTGTAGGGCAGGTTGCCGACCACGCGGATCGGGCCGCCGAGGCGGTCGGCAAGCGCCGCGAAGTCGACCTTGAGCACGTCGGATTCGACGACGTCGAGGTCGCCGCGCTGGCGCAGCCGCGCGGCGAGGTCGCGGTCGAGCTCGACCACCGTCAGGGCGTCGCAGCGGGCGCGCAGCGGGATCGTCATCGCGCCCAGGCCGGGACCGATCTCGACCAGGCGCTCGCCGGGCCGGGGATCGATCGCCCGGACGATGCGCTCGATGACGTCCGTGGCCGTCAGGAAGTGCTGGCCGAAGCGCTTGCGCGGGATGTGCGCCACGGTCTTACTGCGGCGGGTCGCGGTATTCGATGAAGGCCTTGGCGCGCAGGTCGGCCACCCACTCCTGGTAGGCCGGCTCGAACTTCTGCTCGCGCAGCGCGTTCAAGGCCTGCTCGCGCAGCTGCTTGGGCTCGATCACCTGCTCGCGGCGGTCCAGCACCTGGATCAGGTGGACGCCGAAGCGCGAGCGCACCGGCATCGACAGGCCGCCGACCGGCAGCTTGTCCATCGCCTGCTCGAACTCGGGCACCAGCGAGCCGGGCGAGATCCAGCCGAGGTCGCCGCCCTGCGCGGCGCTGCCGTCCTCGGAGTACTGGCGCGCGACCTCCTCGAACGTGCGCGCGCCGGAGGCGATCAGCTGGCGCAGGTCGAGCATGCGGCGCTCGGCGGCGTCCAGGCTCAGCTCGGCCGACGGCCGCAGCACGATGTGGCGCACGCGGGTCTGGACGATCGTGATGCCCGACTCCTCGCCGCGCGACAACACCTTCAGGATGTGGAAGCCCGCGCCGCTGCGGATCACGGGCGTGGTGCCGCCGACCTTCACGCCCTCGATCGCCTTCGCGAACAGGTCGGGATAGCGGTCCAGCGGGCGCGAGCCCATCTCGCCGCCCTTGGCGCGGTTGGTGTCCTCCGACATCTCGCGAGCCACCTGCTCGAAAGGCTCGCCGTTGTTGACGCGGGCAAGCGCCTGCTCGGCGCGCGCCTTGCGCTCGGCGACCTCCTCGGGCGACGCCTTGTCGGGCACCGTCACGAGGATCTGCGCGATGTCGACCTGCGGCGCGGTGGAGTGGCCTTCCTTGAGCTTGGCGATGTAGTCCGCGACCTCCGAGTCGCTCACGTGGATGTGCGACACCACCTCGTGCTCGCGCACGCGCTCGATCGTGATCTGGTCGCGGATGTTGTTGCGGAAGGTCGTCCAGTCCATGCCCTGCTGGCGCAGGCGGTCGCGCAGCTGCGCCGACGTGAGCTTGTTGCCGGCGGCAATGTTGTCGATCGCGCGGTCGACCTCGGCGTCGTCCACCTTCACGCCGATCTCGCGCGCGTGCGTCGTCAGCACGCGCTCCTCGATGAGCTGGTCGAGCGCCTGCTTGCGCAGCTCGGTCTCCGTGGGCTGCGGGCCGCCCTTCTCGGCGTCCTCCTCGCGCACCTTGGCGAGGCGTTGCGTCACCTCGTTGTTCGTGACCGACTCGTCGTTGACGACCGCGACGATGTAGTCGCCAGGGACCGATTCCGGTCGACGCGCCGTCTTGGGCGCGGGCGCGGGGGCGGGGGCGGAGGCCGCGGATCCGGCGGAGATCGCGACGGTCTTGGCCGGCTCCTGCGCGGACGCGGGAGCCGCGGCCGCGAAAGCCAGCACGACGGCCAGCATCAAGGCGACCGGGGACGGGACAAGGGACATCGAGCGATCTCTCATTGGGAAGTCGTGGACGAGGCCGTGGACGACGGGAACAGTCCGGCGTCGTCGCGCAGCGGCTGGTAGCCGGGGACGTTGTTCTTCAGCGCCTTCGTCGGCGATCCGAATCCGAGTGCGGACAGGCCGTTGAGTTCCAGCTGCAGCATGTAGTGGTTGGTGCTTTCGTTCACGCCGGTGGAGGTGCGCTCGACGACGAAGCGGGCGATCCAGCAGTTGGCGTCGTATTCCACCCCGCCGACCGCGTAGGTCGACCGGCGGTCGGAGACGCTGTAGTCGATCCGGCCGACGCCGTACAGCGTGCCGCCGTCGCCGCAGCGCGATCCGCCCGAGCGGCCGGTGCCGGGCGCGTTGTGGTACAGCGGCCACTGGCCGGCCACCTCGTAGGACTCGCTCGAGCCGCGCGCGAAGCGGTAGGTCAGGCTGAGCGAACGGAACGGCCCCGGATGGTAGCGCGCGCTGACGATGGCGCGCTGCGTCCAGCTCGACGACGGGTTGATCTCCACCGTGCCGTCGTAGCTCCAGTGCTCCATCGCCGAGGACGAGCCCCAGATCAGCAGGTCGGAGAGCTTGCGCGTGTCGGGCGTGCCGTCGGCGGTGAGCGCCTGGTCCTTGAACAGCAGCCGCTGCGCGACGCCCAGGCGCAGCAGCTCGCGGCCGTTGACCGCGTCGTTGAAGCGCGTCGTGGCGCCGGCGGTCAGCTGGTTCTCGTCGGAGATGCGGTCGATGCCGGTGAACTGGTTGTCGCTGTAGATCGAGACCTCGTTGAAGTCCTTGGGCGCCGTGTCGTACAGCGGCAGCGCCGTCTGGTCGTGGTACGGCGTGTAGACGTAGAGCAGGCGCGGCTCCAGCGTCTGCACGAGGTCGCGGCCGAACAGCGAGGTCTGGCGCTCGAAGCTCGCCGAACTGTCGGTCGAGAAGGTCGGGATCCAGCGCGTCGCGGTCGTGCGGCCGTCGCTCATCGGCGAGTCCGTGTGGTACGTCGCGCCATTGATCGACAGGCGCGGCTCGACGCGCCCCCAATCGGAGACGAAGGCCCGCGACACCGTGCCGATCAGGTGCACGCGCGTGCCGCCCTCGCGCGTGTCGGGCGGCAGGCCGGCGGCCGCGAGGTCGCCGGTGGAGACCTTGTCGGACAGGTCGAAGCGGTTGCCCTCGGTCTCGAACTCGAAGCGCGTGCGGTCGTCGAGCAGCAGGCTGCCGCGCACGCCCAGCTGCGGCGAGCGCTGGTAGGGCACCTGGATGACGGCCGCCGGATCCTCGAGATCCTGCAGCGTCTGGAAGCGCTGGATGCGGGCGTACGCGTCGATCTCGCCGGCGGGGCCCCAGGGCATGAAGCGGCGCACGCCCGACAGGTCGGTCGGCAGCAGGCGCTGCGTGACGGCGCTCAGCTGGCCGGGGAAGTCCTTCCAGTACGTGTCGTCGGAGACGCGCTGGACGCGGGCGCTGTAGCTCAGCCAGTCCCCGCGCACGCCCTCGTGCGCCCACTCGAGCGAGCCGCGGGTCTTGTCCTCGATCTTGTCGTCGGGCAGCAGGTACAGCGTCGTCTGGCCGAGGTCGCCCGGCTCGAGGTAGCGCAGCTCGCTCGTCAGCGTCGGGCCGCGGCGGGTGATGTAGGCGGGCGTGAAGGTCGCATCGACGTTCGGGCGCAGGTTCCAGTAGTACGGCACGCCCAGGCCGGGGCCGGAGCGGTTGCTCGCCTCGGCGGTGGGCGGCAGCCAGCCGGACTTGCGGTCGGCCGTGACCGGGAACGTCAGCACCGGCGCGGCAAGGATGGGCACGCCCAGGAAGCGCAGCACGGCATGCTCGGCGCGGCCCTGGTTGGTGGCCATGTCGATGTCGATGCGGTCCCCCTTGATGATCCAGTCGGGCTCCTGGCCGGCGGGCAGGTCGCGCGGGCAGGCGGTGTAGTCGGCCTGGTAGAGCGTCGAATGGTCGCGATCCTCCAGCTCGATGCGCTGCGCCTTGCCGCCGGCCTTGCGCGAGCCGATCTCGTACTCGGTGTCCAGCAGGGTGCCCGCGTAGCGCGTCAGCTCGAGGTCGAGGCGGTCGGCGCTGAACCAGTCCAGGCCGCGCGCGATGCGCACGTGGCCCTCGGCATGGGCGGTGTCGCTCAGCTGGTCGTAGCTCAGGAGGTCCGCCTTGAGCTCGAGGTCCTGGCGCTTCAGGTCGACGCCGCCGCTCGCCTGGGCGACGCCGCCGATGTGGCTGACGACGTTGTCCGCGGTGAGCGTGATCTGCGGCGGCGGCTGGTCGGAGCCGGCGACTTCCCTGGCCGGCGCGGGCGTGGGCGTCGGACGCACCTTGGGAAGCGCCTGGGCGCCCGCGGATCCCGCGGTCGCGCACAACAGCGCCGCCACGGCCAGTGGCGCGAGGGCGGAGGGAGGAAGGCGACGACGCGACGAGGACAGACGCAGCACGCGAGCGGGATGGCAGGGGTGGAGTTCGAAGCGCCTCGCGCCGCACGGACCCCCGCGACGACGGACGTGCATCGACGCGCGACGCCGCCCGGCCGGAGACCGGCCCGCCTGCGGCGCAGGGGGATTCCTTAGAATGCGGATTATGCATTCCCGCGCGTCCCGAGCCCGCATTCGATGAACGACCTCTCCGCCGGCCACGCCGCCGCGCAACGCCTTCCCGTCACCTGGGCCGACGCCGAGCGCGAGCAGGCCTTCGGCCGCTGGCTGCACGCGATCGCGGCGAAGCACCGGCTCGACCCGTCCTCCCTGCGCCTGGCATCGGCCGACGCGAGCGCGCGGCGCTACCTGCGCATCGACGCCGTCGCCTCCGACGACGCGGCCGTGCACAGCTACATCGTGATGGACTCGCCCGCGGCCGAGGACAGCATCGCCGCCTTCGTGCACGTCGGCGGGCTGATCCGCGCCGCCGACCTCAACGGCCCGCGCGTGCTCGAGGAGGACCAGCGCCAGGGCTTCCTGCTGCTGGACGACCTCGGCGACACGCCCTACCTCGCCGCGCTGCAGGACGCGGACGCCGGCGCCGCCGATGCCCTGATGCGCGATGCCATCGCCGCGCTGGTGCAGTGGCAACTGCGCGTCGACCCCGCGACGCTGCCCCCCTACGACGAGGCGCTGCTGCGCCGCGAGCTGCAGCTGTTTCCCGACTGGTGCGTCGCGCGCGAGTTCGGCATCGCCTGGGGCGAGGCCGAGCAGAAGCTGTGGGCCGACGTCAGCCGCCGGCTGATCGACAGCGCCCTCGCCCAGCCGCAGGTCGCCGTCCACCGCGACTGGATGCCGCGCAACCTCATGGTCTGCGAGCGCAACCCCGGCGTGCTCGACTTCCAGGACGCCGTCCGCGGCCCGATCAGCTACGACATCGCCTCGCTGCTGCGCGATGCGTTCATCTCCTGGGACGAGGAGCGCGAGCTGGACTGGGCGGTGCGCTACTGGCAGCGCGCGCGCGCCGCCGGGCTGCCGGTCGACCCGGACTTCGGCGAGTTCTGGCGCGCCACCGAGTGGATGGGCCTGCAACGCCATCTGAAGATCCTCGGCATCTTCTGCCGCCTCAAGCACCGCGACGGCAAGCCGCGCTACAGCGAGGACCTGCCGCGCTTCTTCGGCTACGCCACGCGCGTGGCGCACCGCTACGCGCCGCTGCGCGGGCTGCTGAAGCTGCTCGAGCCGATGTCGGGCCAGGCCGTCGCCGCGGGCTTCACGTTCTGACGCCGCGGCCGGGGCCATGAGAAACGGGCGCCGCGGCGCCCGTCGTCATGTCCTTCGAGTCCGGAGGATCAGAAGCTTTCCCAGTCGCCGCCGTCGCCGGTCGACGGCGCGGCGGCGACCGCCACCGGTGCCTCGACGCTCGGCGCTGCCGGCACGACCGGGG
>DASVLN010000140.1:0-5496 GCA_036384855.1 Burkholderiaceae bacterium
GCGCTCGCCGCGCGACAGGAAGTCGTTGAGCAGCTGCTCGCGCTCGGCGTCGCGGATCTTCTGCAGGATGACCTGCTTGGCCGCCTGCGCGCCGATGCGGCCGATCGGCACCGACTCGATCGGCTCCTCGATGTAGTCGTCCACCTCGATGTCGGCGATCTGCTCCTGGGCCTCGAACAGCAGGATCTCGGCGTCCGGGATCTGCAGGCCGGCCTCGTTGGGCACGACGTGCCAGCGGCGGAAGGTGTCGTACTCGCCCGTCTCGCGGTCGACGGAGACGCGGATGTCCACGTCGGGCCCGTGAAGCTTCTTGGTGGCCGACGCGAGCGCGGACTCGACCGCGCCGAACACGAGCTCGCGTTCGACGGTCTTCTCGCGCGAGATCGCGTCCACCAACATCAGCATTTCGCGGTTCATTCTTCTTGACCTCCGTCGTCGGATTGATCGCCGGCCTGCGGCCCGGCATCGGAGCGGGCCTGGCGGCCGCGCCCCTTGAAGTCCAGCACCGGCACGAGCCGGGCCTCTCGCAATTCTTCCAGCGCGAAGTCGAGCGTGTGCTCGGCCTCGGGCGCGATCCCTGCCGCCGCCATCGCCTTCGCCCTCGTCTTGCTGACCGGCGCCTTCGGCAGCACCAGCCGCCAGCCGCCTTCGCGCGCCTGCAGCTCGCCGCTCCACTTCTTGCGGCCCTGGAAGGGCTGGCGCAGCGTGACCTCGGCCTGCTGCCCTGCGAAACGGGCGAACTCGGCGTCGCTCAGCTTGAGCGGACGGTCGAGCCCGGGCGACGACACCTCGAGCCGGGCGTAGTCGCAGTTCTCGACCTCGAGCACATATTGCAGCTGCCGCGTGACAGCTTCGCAGTCCTCGACCAGCACGAACTCCGACTCCCCGGTCGGGTACGAGCGCCCCGGCACGCGATCGATCGTCACGCGCAGCAGCCCGCCGCCGGAACGCTCGACGTCCACCAGGTCAAATCCCAGACCGGTGACGGTGCGTTCGACGGCTGCGGACCAGCTCGAGTTGTGTGCGGTGACTGTCAAGAAAGCGTTCGGTGTTCGATGACGAAAGGGACGGCCAAAAAGTGACAAAGGCCCCTGAGGACCCTTGCACCTGCATCGGCGCCGCCGCCGTTTCGGGCGGCGCCGCCTGGAGAGTTCTATTTTCGCTTCGGCCCTGCTCTACCGGGACTTAATTCACGCTCCGGGCACAGCGGCAAAAAAAATGGGCAGAACCAGATCCGCCCACCTCTTCCTCGGCTGCCGCCCGACCCTCGTGCACTGCACGCGGACCGGACGTCCCGGTTGCGCTGAAAATCCCCTTTTCCGCCGGGCGCGCCCCGCTAAACTGCGGGGCTTGAACGTCGGATGCCGGGTATCCAGTACTTCAGCGAAGCTCGTATTATAGCCTGCAAGACCCGTACCCGCAAGATTGGGGTGCGACAATCTCCCTCCACGCAACAATTCCCGGAGACCGCATGGGATTCCTCGCCGGCAAGCGCCTGCTCATCACGGGTGTCTTGAACAACCGCTCCATCGCCTACGGCGTCGCCCGCGCCTGCCACCGCGAAGGCGCCGAACTGGCCTTCAGCTACGTGGGCGAGCGCTTCAAGGAGCGCATCACCGAGTTCGCCGCCGAATTCGACTCCCGCCTCGTGTTCGACTGCGACGTCGGCAGCGACGAGCAGATCGCCGCCATGTTCGACGGCCTGGCCCAGGCCTGGCCCGAGGGCTTCGACGGCTTCGTCCACTCGATCGGCTTCGCCCCGCGCGAGGCGATCGCGGGCGATTTCCTCGACGGCCTGTCGCGCGAGGCCTTCCGCGTCGCGCACGACATCTCGGCCTACAGCTTCCCGGCGATGGCCAAGGCCGCGCTGCCGCACCTGCGCGATCGCAGCGCGCTGCTGACGATGACCTACCTGGGCGCCATCCGCGCCGTGCCGGCCTACAACACCATGGGACTCGCCAAGGCCTCGCTGGAGGCCAGCGTGCGCTACCTGGCCGCGAGCATGGGCCCGAAGAAGGCGATCCGCGTCAACGGCATCTCCGCCGGCCCGATCAAGACGCTCGCCGCCTCCGGGATCAAGGGATTCGGCAAGCTGCTGGGCGTGTTCGAGGAGAACGCCCCGCTGCGCCGCACGGTGACGATCGACGACGTCGGCAACGTCGCCGCGTTCATGCTGTCCGACCTGGCCGGCGGCGTGACGGGCGAGATCACGTACGTCGATGCCGGCTTCAGCCAGGTGATGGGCGGCGGCGCCGCGCTGCTGGACGAGTGATCCGGCTGCGGCCCACGGGAAAGCGCGCCGGGCGGCGCGCTTTTTTCATGGGCGGCGGCCGATCAGAGCTCGTCGAGCGCCCGCGCCGCGCCGATCAGCGCCGGCGAGGTGTCGGCGACGATCAGCCAGGTCGGGATGGCGTCGAGGTAGTCGCGGAAGCGGCCCTTCGCGACGAACCGCTCCCGGAAGGCCGAGCGGTCGATCCAGTCGCCCAGGCGCGGCGGGATGCCGCCGCCGATGTAGATGCCGCCGCGCGCGCCCAGCGTCAGCGCCAGGTTGCCGGCGCAGCTGCCGAGGAACGCGAAGAACATGTCGACCGCCTCGACGCAGCGCACGTCGGCGCCGCTCGTCGCGTCGGCGGTGACGCCGGCGGGCTCGAGCGCGCGCGCCGCCACCCCGTCGATGGCGCACAGCGCCTCGTAGAGATTCACGAGGCCCGAACCGGAGAGCGCGCGCTCGGCCGACGCATGGCCGAAGCGATCGCGCAGCACCGCGACGACCGCGTCCTCGCGCGCGTTCGCGGGCGCGAGGCTGACGTGGCCGCCCTCGCCGCCCAGCGGCACGGTGCGCCTGCCGTCCACGCGCACGAGGCCCGAGACGCCCAGGCCCGTCCCCGGCCCGAGCAGGCCGACCGCGGAAGCGGGATCGGCCGTCCCACCGCCGATCCGCCGCAGGTGCGCCGGCTCGAGCGCGGGCAGCGACAGCGCGAGCGCCGTGAAGTCGTTGACGACCAGGAAGCGCGAGAAGCCCGCCTTCTGCCGGATGCCCTCGATCGAGAACGACCAGCTCGAGTTGGTCATCTTCACGTGGTCGCCCACGATCGGGTTGGCGATGCCGATGGCGCCCTGCACCGGCCGCGGCCCGCTCACCTGCGAGAGGTAGTGCAGGATCGCCTGCTCGAAGTTCGGGTAGTCCGCGCCCTTGTACGTGACGACCTGCGTGGGCCCGGCATCCGGCGCCTCCTGCAGCGCGAAGCGGGCGTTGGTGCCGCCGACGTCGCCGAGCAGGCGCGGGAAACCGGAGTTGGAATCGACATTCATGGAAACGGCAGGACTCGCGGGTCCGATGGAAGGGGTTGGGGGGGCATGCGCGGGCACACTCGCGGCGAAGCCGCAAATGTAGTTTGCCTACGCATTTCCCGCAACACCCCCGAGCCACCGGGAGTTTCCGCCTCAACCGGTGCACGCCTGCGTCACCGGCCTTTCACGAAAGCCGTAGTTCGAATACACCCCCGCACGCTCAGCCAGGGCGCCGCAGCACCTCGAAGATCCGTACCGAGCGCGGCGGCAGCGTGACGGTCGCGCCGAGCTCGACCTGCCGGCCGGAGATCACCTCCCGCGCCGCCACCGGCGCCGGGAGCACCTCCCGGAAGCGCGCCATGTCCAGCGTCGCGTCGGCGTGGTTCTTGTTGATCGCCACCATCACGACCGAGTGCGCGTCGTGGCGGAACCAGACATAGGTGCCGTGCTCGGGCACGAAGTGCGTCAGCGCGCCGTGGTGGATGGTCGTCTGCGTGCGGCGCCAGGTGCCGAGCGTGCGGACGAAGCGCTGCATGTCCAGCTGCGCCGGGGTCAGGCCCTCGCCGGTGAAGGCGTCGACCCGATCGCCGGGCCAGCCGCCGGGGAAATCCTGGCGCACCTTGCCGTCGTCGCGGACGGTCGGGCTGGTCATCAGGATCTCGGTGCCGTAGTACAGCTGCGGCACGCGCGGCATGGTCATCACGTAGGCCAGCGCCATCTTCGTGAGGTCGGCGTCGTCGCCGAGCGCGCTGTACAGCCGCGGCATGTCGTGGTTGCCCTCGAACAGCACCATCTTCGACGGCTCGGGGTACAGCACGTCGTTGACCAGTGCCTCGTAGAGCTCCATCAGGCCGGTGTGCAGCGTGTCCTCGGCGGTGAGCGCGCGGCGCAGCGTCTGGTTGAGGGGAAAGTCCATCGCGCTGGGCAGGCGGCCGGCGACCGGCTCGCCGCCGACCCCGCCGCGCAGCCAGTGCATCAGCACCGCGGGCTGGCCGGTCCATTCCTCGCCGACGATGTTGAGGTTCGGATACTCGGCCCGCACGCGCGTCGTCCACTCCTGGAGGAAGGCCTGGTCGGAGTAGCCCCAGGTATCCACGCGCAGGCCGGCGAGGCCGGCGTACTCGATCCACCAGATCGCGTTCTGGATCTGGTAGGTCGCGAGGAAGGGGTTGCGCTGGTTCATGTCGGGCATGTTGGGCCCGAACCAGCCGTCGGTGTAGATGCGCGAATCCGCCTTGGAGGCGTACGGGTCGCTGGTCGTCGTGCGGGCGTGCTGGGTCTGGACGTAGCGGCCGTCGAAGCCGATCCAGTCCGGCGTGGGCATGTCCCGCATCCACCAGTGGTGCGAGCCGATGTGGTTCAGCACGACGTCCATCACGACGCCGATGCCCTTCTCGCGCGCGGCGTGCACGAGGCGCACGTAATCCTCGTTCGTGCCGAAGCGCGGGTCGATCTTGTAGGTGTCGGTCGCCGCGTAGCCGTGGTACGAGTACTCGGGCTGCGCGTTCTCGGTCAGCGGCGTCGGCCACAGCATCGTCACCCCCAGGCCCCGGATGTAGTCGAGGTGGTCGACGATGCCCTGGATGTCGCCGCCGTGGCGCGCCTTGCGGTCGTCGGAGCGGTCGACGACATCGGTGTAGCCGGCGACATGGTCGTTGCGCGGGTCGCCGTCGGCGAAGCGGTCGGGGACGAGGCACAGCATCACGTCGGAGCTGTCGAAGCCGCGCCGCTGCGCCGAGCCCGGCTCGCGGGCGCGCAGCTCGTAGGGCGCGCGGAAGGTCTGCTCGCCGCGGCTGAACACGATCTCGAGCCGGCCCGGGCGCGCGTCCGGCCGGATGCGCAGGTCGATGAAGAGATAGTTCGGGTTGGCGACGCGCGAGACCGACTCGATCCGCACTGCGCCGCCCTCGTCGCTGCCGGCCTCCAGGCGCGGGGCGGCGTCGGCGATGCGCGGGCCGTGCACCATCAGCTGCAGGCGCTCGTCATGCATGCCGACCCACCAGAACGCGGGCTCGATGCGCTCGATGGGCGCGGCGGCGGGGGCGGCATCGGCCGCCTGGGCGCCGCCGGCGAGCGTGCCCGCGGCAAGCAGCATGGCCGCGGAGAGTTGTCGGGGATGGTGCATGGATCCTTGTCTCGTGGTGTGGTTGTTCAGGGCGACACGAAGACCGCGGCGGTGCGGGCCGGGATCGTGAAGGTGGCGGT